>JBEKSH010000070.1:0-8303 GCA_049517235.1 Roseiarcus sp.
GCGCCGAGCCAAGGCGATCAACTTCGGCATCATCTACGGCATTTCGGCGTTTGGCCTCGCCAATCAGCTTGGCATTCCGCGCGAGGAGGCGGGGGCCTATATCCGCAAATATTTCGAGCGGTTTCCCGGCATCCGGGATTATATGGAGGCCACCAAGAAGGCGGCGCGCGCCGACGGTTTCGTGCGCACCATTTTCGGGCGCAAATGCCACTTTCCGCGCATCAACGCGTCGAACCCGTCCGAGCGCGCGTTCAATGAACGCGCCGCCATCAACGCGCCGATCCAGGGCTCGGCCGCCGACATCATTCGCCGCGCGATGATCCGCATGGACGATGCGCTCGGCGCCGCGCGGCTCGACGCGCAGATGCTGCTGCAAGTGCACGACGAACTGGTGTTCGAGGCGCCGCTCGATCAGGTCGAGGCGTCGATCAAGCTCGTCGAAAAGGTGATGGTCGAGGCGCCGCTGCCGGCGCTGAAGCTGACGGCGCCGCTGCAGGTCGACGCGCGGGCGGCGGGCAACTGGGACGAGGCGCACTGACCGCCCCCTCGTCTGTGATGAGCCGGGGCAGGCTTGCGTTCGATGCGCGCCGCCGATATAGAACCCCGCCTCGGCGGTAAAGCCGCGCTCCCTTCGTCTAGCGGTCCAGGACGTCGCCCTCTCACGGCGAAAACACGGGTTCGATTCCCGTAGGGAGCGCCATCGATTTCCATGATTGCGCGGAGCGGAATTGCCGCGTTGCCGAAGTCGCGCGGCGTGAATTGGCAAATAGCGCACCGTCACCGCAAATCCGTAAATCCAAATCGTTGCAGATTTGGGCCGGAACTGGCTTCCATCTCGGGAGCGTCGCAGAACATGATCGCGTCGAATTGACGCGATCATGTTCGCGCCTGCGTCATTGGCAGGTGTTCACTGCGCGCGTGCCTACGTTGGTTCCATCCGCGTCGAACACCGGACGAAAGACGACGCCGCAATTGGGGGCGGGAGGAGCCACGACCGGAGGAGCCGGCGGCGGGACGTCGACGACCGGGACCGGGGCGGGAGGCGGGACGGGGATGGGAGCGGGAACGTATCCAACGCCGACCACCGGCGCGACGCCCCAGTTTCCGCCGCAACGCCAGGCGCCATAGCCGCATCCGCCGCGCCAGCCCCAGCCGGCATGCCAGCCATATCCGCCGCGCCAGCCGTATCCGCCGCGCCAGCCGGCGTAGCCGCCACGCCATCCGCCGTGCCAGCCGCCCCAGCCGCCATGGAAGCCGCCGCCGCGATACCAGGCGGAAGCCGGGGTTACAACGCTGGCGAGCCCAACACCGATGGCGAGCGCCACCAGGGAACCGGCGACCGTTTTCTTAAGTGAAGCGCGCATTTTTCAACTCCCTTTCCGAGCGGTAAGCCGGAACGGCCTCGCAATTTCTATGCGTTGAGGTTACGGGATGCTGAAACGCCGTGGAGAAGAAGGGTAAACGCCTGTTGGCCTTAATCCGCCTGCCGCCTCCTCCCGCTCCCACTTTGGACGCGGGAGGGAATCGGCATGGGAATTTCGGCGATCGCGACGCTCTAACGCCTGCGCATCGGCGGCAATCCTCCTCGAGCCGCCGAGCCCATCGCGGCGACCTCGGCAGGGTGCAGCGCGCACGCGCCCGCGGGCCATTGCGCGAGGAGAAGAGCCCCGCCTGCGCTCACTTGATGACGCAGGACGAACTCGTGACCTGAGGCTCCGAAAAATATTGCCATTCGCCGGCGCCGATGCGCGGGTACATGAATTCGGAAAAGCCCGACTTCAATCGGTTCGACACGCTGATCTCGCAGGTTTGGCCATGCACCTTGATCGTCAGCGTCTCCACGCTCTGCGGCAAGTTGCGTTGACGTTCGAGGCTAGCGGGACCTGCGACGCGCCACGCGCCCCCGGTCTTGCCTTCGCTGCTGGACTGACCGAGCAAACGCGTCAATCGGCTCGAAGACGACAAGGCGCCCGATGGTGACGTTCGCTGTTCGTCCACCTGGTTGGCGCCGGAAAGCGTGATCCGATAGCTGTAGGTGACCGGGATATTGGCGGTCGGATTGGGTCTCAGGCGCTTCGCTTGATCCGAAGAAACTCGTCTTGATCGATGAGACCGGAACCGCGACCAACATGACACGGCCGCGCGGCCACTGGAAGATGACGACCTCCGTCGCCGCCCAGCGATACGATCGCGTCACGGCGCCTCTGGTCCTTGACGGCCCGATGACCGCCCAGGCGTTCCTCGCCTATATCGAAGAGTTTGTTCTCCCGACGCTCTCATCAGGCGAAATCGTCTTCATGGACAATCTGTCGTCCCACAAGTCCCCGGCCGTGCGCGCGCTGATCGAAAGCGTCGGCGCGAGCCCGAGGTATCTGTCGTCCTATTCGCCGGACCTCAATCCCATCGAGATGCTGTTCGCGCAACTCAAGGCCTACTTGCGCAAAGCAAAAGTCCGAACCGTCGAGACACTCTGGACCGCAATTAGCCGCTTCCTCGAAACCGTCACGCCACTTCAATGCGCAAACTATCTCGCCCAAGATGGCTATGCCCCGATATAGGTGGAAAATGCTCCAGCGTCTTTGCGATCTGGCGCCGCCGGCCTCTTCCTCTTGGCTCGTTCAGACATTACGGTCGCGCCGGGCGACGCTGCTTTGTCCCTCGTCGCCGAGGTCTGTTGATGAGCGCGCCCCCTGTCGTCATCGTCGGCGCCGGCCATGCCGGCGTGCAGCTTGCCGCGAGTCTGCGCGAGGAAGGCTTTGACGGCGCCGTGGCCCTGCTGTCGGCCGATCCTCACCTGCCCTACCAGCGCCCGCCGTTGTCCAAGGCGTTTCTGAAGGGGCAGATGGAGGCCGACGGCCTGCCTCTGCGCGCCGCGCAGTTCTACCGGGACAAAGGGGTTGACCTGTTGCTTGGCGAAGCCGCGACGAGCGTCGACAGGACCGCGCGGCGCGTCGAACTGGCCTCCGGGCGGCGGCTCGACTACGGCCATCTCGTGCTGGCGCCCGGCGCGAGACAACGGCCTCTCGACGCGCCGGGCGTCGATCTTGACGGGGTGATGGTGTTGCGCGATCTCGCCGACGCGCGGGCGCTGCGCGAGCGCCTCGGCGCGGCGCAGCGCATCGTCGTCATCGGCGCCGGCTTCATCGGGTTGGAGATCGCCGCCACCGCAACCAGCCTTGGCGGCGAAGTGACAATCGTCGAACTCGGCCCGCGCCCGCTCGGGCGCGCCGTTTCACCGGCGACGTCGGCGTTCTTCCTGGAGGCGCACAGGGCGTTCGGCGCGCGCCTCCTGCTTTGCGTCGGCGTCGTCGCGCTGCATGGGCGCAACGGCGCGCTCAGCGCGGTCGAACTGACCGACGGTTCAGCCTTGCCGGCCGATCTGGCGGTCATCGGAATCGGTGTGCTGCCGGAGGACAGACTGGCGCGCCGCGCGGGTCTGGCCTGCGACAATGGGATTGTCGTCAACGATTGTCTCGAGACCGCCGATCCGCTGATCTCCGCGATCGGCGATTGCGCGCTGTTTCCCCGCCCCGGCGCCGGATCGCCGATCAGACTCGAGTCGGTGCAAAACGCCGTCGATCAGGCACGCTGCGTCGCGCGCCGCCTTGCTGGCAAGCGCGAGCGTTACGCCGCGCTGCCGTGGTTCTGGAGCGACCAGGGCGACCTCAAGCTGCAGATCGCCGGCCTTTGCGACGGCTGCGACCGATGGGTGGTGCGCGGCGATCCGCAAACGCGGTCGTTCGCGGTGTTCGGTTTTCGCGGTGGCGAGCTGGCGGCCGTGGAGACGGTCAATCGTCCCGGCGACCACATGGCCGCGCGACGAATCCTCGGCGCCAAGCTGCCCCTTTCGGCGGCGCAGGCCGGCGACCTCGATTTCGACTTGCGCAAGCTTGCAACGACCACGCTGCGATGAGCCGGCGCGCGGCGCCGGAGCCGCGCCAACCTGGAGGCCCGCGCTCAGCCGCCGCCGGCGCCTTCGATCGCCGCGCCCCACGAACCCCAGACATAGACGCAGGAGAACAGGAACAGCCACACGACGTCGACGAAGTGCCAGTACCAGGCCGCGAATTCGAAGCCGAGATGGCGTTGCGGCGTAAATTGGCCGGCGACCGCGCGCCCGAGGCAAACGATCAGGAAAATCGTGCCGATGATGACATGCGCGCCGTGAAAGCCGGTCGCCATGAAAAAGGTGGCGCCATAGATGCTGTTGGCGAAGGCGAACGGCGCATGGGCGTATTCCCAGGCCTGGACCGAGGTGAAGGTGACGCCGAGCAGGATCGTCAGCAACAGCCCGACCTTCAACCCATTGCGGTCGTTATGAAGCAGCGCATGATGGGCCCAGGTCACCGTGGCGCCCGAAGTCAGCAGGATCAGCGTATTCAGCAGCGGCAGATTCAGCGGATCGAGAACCTCGGTGCCCTTGGGCGGCCAAAGCCCGCCCGTGAACGCGACGCGCGCATATTGAATCTTCTCGTTGGTGAACAGCGAAGCGTCGAAGAACGCCCAAAACCACGCGACGAAGAACATCACTTCCGAGGCGATGAACAGGATCATGCCGTAGCGAAGGCTGATCTGGACGACCCGCGTGTGATCGCCCGTTTCAGCCTCGTGGATGACGTCATGCCACCAGGAGGCGAGCACATAGAGAAGGCCGGCGAAGCCCACGACAAGGATGAACGGGCCGAGCTTCAATCCGCCGATGGTCATCGCCTTCATCGACATGATGAGGCCGACCGCCGTCAAGAATACGAACACCGAGCCGACGATCGGCCACGGGCTCGGGTTGACGAGGTGATAATCGTGATGCGGCTTCGCGTGGGCGTCGGCCATTCGCTTCCCCTATCCTGCGTCCGTCAATCGCGGCCGGATTTTCAGCTCGCTGGATTTGCAACGTTTGGCCAGCGGCGTCAAGGCGACGATTCGCCACTGCTAGAGTGGCGATTCGCCATCCCGATTTTCGGGCGCCGCCGCGACCGGCTTGCCGGAGTCCTGCGCCGCGAACAGCGTATAGGACAGCGTTATTTCGGCGATTCCGTTCATCGTCTCGTCCTGCTCGAGCCTCGGATCGAGAAAGAACACGACGGGCAGTTCGGCGCTCTGGTTGGGACCCAAATGCTGTTCGCTGAAACAGAAACAGGAAATCTTGTCGAAATAGCCGCCCGAAACCTCCGGGCTGACATTGTAGACCGCCGTCGCCGCCGTCTCGCGCGACGAGCGGTTGCGGACCTTGAAATAGACGGTCGCGGTGGCGCCCGTGCGCAGCGGGATCGACGCCGTTTCGGCCTCGAAGGTCCAGGGCAGGCCCGGCGCGACATTGGCGTCCAAGCGAACGGTCAGCACGCGCCGCCCCTTGAGGGCGGGGGCGGCGGCGGCCACCTGCGTCGTGCCGGCAAAACCGGTCGCGCGGCAAAACAGGAAGTAGAGAGGCACGGCGGCATAGGCGGCGCCCACCATGCCGGCGACGATCAAGACTGCGCAGGCCGCGACGAAACGGTTGCGCGCCGCCTGAGCCTGCCGGGTTTCTTGCCGCCGTTCCGTCATGATCCGACCAAAGCAGCCCTGCGCGGCGGAAGCCGCGCTTGATTTCGCCCAACTTGAGCAAAACGACGCTGCTCAAGTTTCAACAATCAAGCAAGCCCGAAAGGCCTGCCTACGGTTCCGGCCGCAAGACGCCCGGCCCGAGTTTGACGATGGTGATCGCGTAAAACAGCGCCGCCAGCAGACCGACGCTGACGCCGATCGCGATATTGCGCAGGCGGCGGTTGCGCAATTGCCGAGGCGTCAGGACGACCCCGTCGTCCGGCTTTCGATCACCCATGCAGCCTCACAAACCGAACCGTTCGACGAGCCCGAAACCATGCTCCACGACCAAGGCGGAAAACAGCAGGAACAGGTAGAGAATCGAGAACGCGAACAATTGCATCGCCGCCTTGTTCGCCCTGGAGCCCTCGCGAATCCAATAGACGCGCAACGCCATGAGCCCCATGCCCAGTCCCGCGACGACGGCCACGGCCGCGTAAAGCCCGCCGCCGACGCCCATCCGCCAAGGCAGTATCCCAAGCGGCGCGAGAATAAGCGTGTAAATCAAAATCTCCAACCGCGTGCGGCCGGCGCCCTTGGCGTTGGGCATCATCGGGACGCCGGCGCGCGCGTAGTCGCCGCTCTTGACAAGCGCCAGCGCCCAGAAGTGAGGCGGCGTCCACATGAAGATGATCGCGAACAGAATCAGGCTGTCGACCGTGACCGAGCCGGTCGCGGCGGCATAGCCGACCACCGGCGGCAGGGCGCCCGCCGCGCCGCCGATCACGATGTTTTGCGGCGTCGAACGCTTGAGCCACATCGTGTAGATCACCGCGTAGAAGAAAATGGTGAAGGCGAGCAGCGCCGCGGCGACAAGATTGGCGGCCAGCGCCAGCGTCAGCACGGCGATCAGCGACAGCGTCAGACCGAAAAACAGCGCCTGGCGCGGCTCGATCAAGCCGGCGGGGATCGGACGCAGGCGGGTGCGCGCCATCAGGGCGTCGATATCGGCGTCCCACCACATGTTGAGGGCGCCCGCCGCGCCCGCGCCCGCGGCTATCGCGAGAAGCGAGGCGAGGGCGATCACCGGATGAACAGGCGTCGGCGCGACGAGCAGGCCGGCCAACGCGGTCCAGACGACCAGGGACATGACGCGCGGCTTGAGCAGCGTCAGATATTCCGCCGGACCCGCGGCGTAATCGCCGATCAAAACGGGCGACGCGCTGTTGTTTTGGCTCGCAATACTCATGCAGGCGGACCCATGCGCTCAACCAAGGTTTTTCAGCGATATCCCGCGAACCGGACGCCGGCGCGCCCGTGCAACGGGCTTGGCCGAAAGACCGGCGGCAACCGCTTCGTCATCCGGCCCGACGGACGGCGCCGACGGCGGCCAAACAGCAACCCCGTTGCGGAGGCGCCCTCCCGGAGGCGCCGACTCCGTCAATGATCCGCGCCGGTGATGCGCGGCAGCGTCTCGTATTGATGGAAAGGCGGCGGCGAGGGCAACGTCCATTCGAGGGTCGTGGCGCCGACGCCCCAGGGATTGTCGCCGGCCACCCGCTTCTTCGCGAAGGCGTCATAGACGATATACAGAAACAGCAGCGTCGCGAGGCCGGCGATATAGGCGCCGATCGACGACCAGAAATTCCACAGCCAATAGGCGTCGGGATAGTCGATATAGCGACGCGGCATGCCCGCGAGCCCCAGAAAATGCTGCGGAAAGAACACCAGATTGACGCCGACGAACAACAGCCAGAAATGCCAGTTGCCCAGTTTCTCATTATACATGTAGCCCGTCATCTTAGGGAACCAGTAATAGAACCCCGCAAAGATGGAGAACACCGCCCCGAGCGACATCGTGTAATGGAAATGCGCGACGACGTAATAGGTCTCGTGCAGCGCGCGATCGACGCCCGCGTTGGCCAGCACGACGCCCGTCACGCCGCCGACGGTAAACAGGAAGATGAAACCGATCGCCCAGATCATCGGCGTGCGCAGCGAGATCGAACCGCCCCACATGGTGGCGATCCAGGAAAAGACCTTCACGCCCGTCGGCACCGCGATGACCATCGTCGCGAACACGAAATAGCGCTGGGTGTTGAGGGACAGGCCGACCGTGTACATGTGGTGCGCCCACACGACGAAGCCGACCGCGCCGATCGCCACCATCGCATAGACCATGCCGAGATAACCGAAGATCGGCTTCCTCGAGAAGGTCGAAATGATCTGGCTGATGATGCCAAAACCGGGAAGGATCAGGATGTAGACTTCCGGATGGCCGAAGAACCAGAACAGATGCTGGAACAGCAGCGGATCGCCGCCGCCATGCGGATCGAAGAAGGTGGTGCCGAAATTTCGATCAGTCAGCAGCATGGTGATGGCGCCGGCCAGCACCGGCAGCGACAGCAGCAGCAGAAACATCGTCACCAGCTCCGACCATACGAACAGCGGCATCTTGTGCATGGTCATGCCCGGTGCGCGCATGTTGAAGATCGTGGTGATGAAGTTGATGGCGCCGAGGATCGACGAGGCGCCGGCGAGATGGATCGACAGGATGACGAAGTCCATCGCCGGGCCGGGATGGCCATAGGTCGACAGCGGGGCGTAGATCGTCCACCCGGTGCCGGCGCCGTTGGCGCCCGGCTCGCCCTCGAAGAACATCGAGGCCAGCAACAACGAGAAAGACGCCGGCAGCAGCCAGAACGAGATGTTGTTCATGCGCGGGAACGCCATGTCCGGCGCGCCGATCATCAGCGGAATCATCCAGTTGCCGAAGCCGCCGA
>JBEKSH010000071.1:0-8269 GCA_049517235.1 Roseiarcus sp.
GCCGAGGACAGTTGTTCCACCGCCGATGGGCCAGCCGCTTCTGCCGGATGTTCCGAATTGGGCTTGGCATGAATACGGCATGCGCGTCGGCTTCTGGCGCTTCCTGGAGGTTCTCGGAGCCCGCGGGCTCAAGGCGAGCTTCGCCGTCAACGGCGCCGCCTGTGAAATCTATTCGCAAGCCTGCAAGGCCGCGCATGACGCCGGATGGGACTTCGTCGGCCATGGCTTTATTCAGCGACCCATGCATCGCGCAGAGGATCAGCCCGCGACCATCCGGCAGACGATCGAGGCGATTGCTACCCTTACAGGCAAGCCGCCCCGCGGCTGGGAAAGCCCAGGCCTGACCGAAACCAAGGAGACGCTCGACCATTTGGCTGCCGCCGGGATCGAGTATGTGTGCGATTGGTGCCTCGACGACCAACCTGTCCTGCTGCGGTCGGCGCCCAGACCGATCGTCGCAGTGCCGTACACCGTGGAGATCAACGACGTGATGATCTCCGCCGTCCAGGGGCACCGATCGGACGAGATCTTCCTGCGCGGCGTCGACCAGTTCGATCGCCTTTACCAGGATGGGGCAGTCCAGCCGCGCGTCATGGCAATCTCGATCCATCCGTATCTCACCGGGGTTCCCCATCGTATCAAATATCTTGAGGCTCTCTACGACCACATACTGCGTCACGAGGGCGTCCTGATGTGGACGGGTTCGCAGATCCTCGACTGGTATCTTGCAGAAACGGGGGAAGCCTCGACCCGGTGAACCCCACAACTCACATCGCCGAGCCGCTGACGCGCGAAAAGTTCCGGCCCTTCGTCAAAGTCGTCGGACGTGGCGGCGGCGAGGATGGTACGTCCAATCTGCGTTCGAGCGATGCGATGCGACGATGCCAAGGCTCTGGCTCAACCGCCTCGTGCCATTCCTCTCGGGCGCAGTGCTTGTCCGGACGCTCGAGCGGCATAACAGCTCTGCACACACCTTCATCCCGCTCAAGGGAGGCAGGTTGCTCATCGTTGCCTGTTGCGCCACCGCCGGCAGACCCGACCTCGGTTCGCTGCGCACCTTCGTAACCGTCGGGCGGCGTCGGGATCGCGTATGGCGTCGACACCTGAAGGTAGCGAGGGTGGCTTCGCCGGCCATGACCTTGTCGCCGGGTCCATGTTCGAATGACGGCGGACGGGTGGGCTTCGCGGCCATAGGCGCGCTGGGGCACGACATCTGCTGTCACGGCTACCGCTGGGGCCGCTACGGACCTAGCCTGAACACCCGACGCCTGCTGGTGGAAGAAGGCGGGTTCACCTACGATTCCGACGCCTATAACGACGAACTCCCCTATTGGCCAAACTGCGGAGGCTGTTCGCATCTGATCGTGCCCTACAGTCTGACGAACAACGACGTTAAGTTCGTCCGAGGAGGCGCCGCAACGGGAGGCCAGCTCTTCGCGTCCTGCGTTCGGCCATCCGGCCCGGGCTTCAGGGTTCGAGCAGTTACTCGATCATGTCGCCAAGCACGACGATGTCTGCTGCCGAGGGCAGGATATTGCCGACCATTGGTACCGGCACCATCCGCCACCCCTCGATCAACCGTGAACCCGCTCGCGCTCGGCGCGGTGCGCGTAAGCCTCCGCCGCCTCGTGCCATGCGGCCGTCACCTCCCTGGCGCGGGCCTGGAGGAATTCGGCGAGTTGGTCGAGGTCCTGCGTTTTGAGGTGTTGGACAATGATCTTACCCTCGACTGGCAGCGCCGCCATGCGGCGGGGCATGAAATCGAAGAACGACGCCGAAGAGAACTGCCAGCACCGATCCCAGAGTTCTTGGACATGGTCCCGAAGGAAGGCGTTCGGCGCGCGTGACATCAGTTCCGTGTGAAAATTCCGGTTCAACCGCGCCAACGCGACAGCATTGCTGCTGTCCGCGCGCATCTCGCTGAGGATGGTGCGCAGGCGCTTGATCGACATGGAGTCATGGAATGGAGCGGCCGATAGACATGCGTGAGCTTCGAGCTGCAGCCGAACCTCCTCGATCTCGAAAGCGTGCTTAAGCGAGAGCTGGGCGACCTCGGCGCCGCGGTGCAGATGCATCACCACGAGGCCGTCCCTCTGGAGCTGCCGCAGCGCCTCACGAACCGGCATCTCACTCAGATCGAGCGCCTTGGCGATCGGTGACAACCGCAATCGTTCGCCCGGCTTCAACGTTCCGTCGAGAATGTTCCGCCGCAGAGCCTCGTAAGCATAGTCGGTCTTGGAAAACATCGGTATCAGAATCGGTGCGGCCGGATGTTCGGGGCGCTGAACAAGCCAGCTTTTTTGCCGTGCGGCAAGGACATAGTGCGCGCTCTGTGTCAATTCGCTTCTAAGCGGTATTGCAAGCGATTTGCACACTCTACGCGAAGGATAGCCAAACAGTCCAATCTTTGAATGTGAGAGCAGCACTAGAGCCCGTCCTACGGAAATTTGAGTCTGGTGAGTCACTTGTGATTCGATGACCCGCATTGATTCGCGGGAGGTTTGGATGTGGACGGCGGGGAACCGCAAGGACTACGAGCGCAAGGGGCTTCGTTATCCGAGCGATCAGACGGATGGAGAATGGGCCTTGGCCAGGCGGTTTGTCTGCGGGGGCAAATACGCGACGAGTGAGTGGGAGACGCGGTTGCGTGCGGTTCTGGACGGCGTTCTTTACGTTCTGACCACCGGCTGCCAATTGCCGGAGGATTTCCCGCCGCGCTCGACCGTGCACGCTTGGTTCGTGCGTTGGCATTGCGACGGCGTGCTCGACCGACTGCATTTTGCTCTCTACGTCCAAGCGCGCGAGCTGGCCGGCAAGGAAGCGAGCCCTACCGCCGCGATCGTCGACAGTCAGAGCGTCAAGAACGCGGAAAAAGGGGTCGCATTGACGCGAACGGCTACGACGCGGCCAAGAAGGTCAAGGGCAAGAAGCGCCACGCCCTTGTCGACACTCTGGGCCCGATGCTCGCCGTCTCGATCACGCCGGCCGATGTCCAGGATTGCGATGGCTTGCTGCCGCTGTTGAAGGAGGCGCGGCGATTGTTTGTCTTTTTGAAGCGACTGTTCGCCGATGGCGGCTACAGCGGCGACGAAACGAGGGCCGCAGCCAAACGCCTTGGCAAGGTGGAGCTCGAAATCGTCAAGCGTTCGGATGCGGCCAAAGGCTTCGTGGTCCTCTCCAAACGCGGGATTGTCGAGCGTACGTTCGGCTGGCTCGGCCGTTGCCGCCGCCTAGCCAAGGACTTTGAAAATCTGACGCGCACGCAACTCGCCTTCGCGCAGCTCGCTATGATCCGCCTCATGGCCCGAAGAATCGCAAGGGTCTCCAAAACATCATGAAACGATCAGACCGACTCTTACTCCAGCTGAGATTGCTTAAAATTTGACGCTGAGATAGACTCGACTTGGAAATCTGATATGATATCAAATTATCTGACGTCAATCGGTGTCACGGTCAAGGCGTCGAGCCGCGCCGGTCTCCAGCACCGCTTTCCCACGAACCTGCTCAGCTGCGAGGCCCTCGACCTCATGAAACCGACATTCTTCCCTTCCAACGCCACGAGCCGGTCAAAAGCGCTGTGGGAACGCGCCTGCAAGGTCGCGCCGCTCGGTGTACAGGGCGACGGCAAGTACTATGCGCCCTTCCCTCATTTCATAACTCGCGCGAAGGGCGCGGCGCTCTGGGATGCCGACGGCACCCAATATATCGACTATTGGAACGGAGCCGGCCCATGTGTTCTCGGCCATGCCGACGACGAGGTCGAGGCGAAGGTCGCCGAAGTTATCGCCACCCGCGGGGTGATCTTCTGCGCAGCAAACGACCTCGAGGTCGAGCTTGGCGAGGCGCTCGCACGGCACATCCCCTGCGCGGAGATGTCGGCCTTCCTCAACGCCGGCTCGGATGTGCTCTACATGGCCGCGCGCCTGGCGCGTGCTGCGACCGGCCGGCGCATCCTGGTCAAATTCGCCGGCGCGTATCATGGCTGGTACGAGGATCTGCTCTTCAATGTCTCCTCCTATTCGGAGCCGGCGGATAATCGCGGGCTCTATGCTCCCCTGCCCGAATCGACGGGCATTACGCGTGAGGCGGTCGAACAGATCCGGGTGCTCGACTTCAATGACATCGCCGCCATCGAACAATTGTTCGAACGAGAGGGCAATGACATTGCCGGAGTCGTAGTCGAACCCATCATGCATGGTCCCGTAACGGGATGTATCACCCCGGAGGCGAACTTCCTGGAGCGGCTTCGCTCCCTGTGCACCGCACATGGCAGCCTGTTGATTTTCGACGAGATCCTCACTGGTTTCCGGCATCACATCGGCGGCGCGCAGGCCCTTCTCGGCGTCATCCCCGATCTCGCTGCGTTCGGTAAGGCGATCGCGAACGGCCATCCCATCGCGGCGCTATGCGGACGGCGCGCAGTGATGGAGCATCTCGCGCCCTCGGGTCGCGCGTTCTTTTCGGGCACTTACAACGGTAACATCGCCTCCGTCGCCGCCGCCCTCGCGACCATCGACCGACTGACGGACGGCTCGACGTTCGAGCGAATCTTTCGGCTCGGGGCGCAGCTTGGCGACGGCTTGAACGCGATCTTCAAACGTCACGGGTTGGAGGCCAACGCGCGCACATTCGGCTCGGTCGTCGCAATTCATCACTCTCGCCAAGCGCTCAAGAATTTCGGCGACGTCTGGCGCCATCACGACATGTCGTTTGGGGCCGATCTCGCGACGTTCATGTTCAACAATGCGATCTATTCCAAGCCGCGCCGGACGCAAAGGCTGCTGGTTTCGGCAGCACACACCGAAGGCGACATTGACCGAACGCTCGAAGTTTTCGAGCGCTTTTACTCTTTCCGCGCTCTTGCCGTACGAGGTGGCGCATGAAACGGGTCGGCATCGACATCGGCGGCACGTTCACGGACATTGTCGTGTTTGACGAGGTGACCGGTGAGGTCAGCCGGTCGAAGACGCCCTCGATCCCGGATGCGCCGGAACAGGGTTTCATGCAGGCGCTCGAGCTTGCCAACGTATCGCTGGGCGAAGTCCGAGCCCTGGTGCATGGCACGACGATCGTGACCAACCTGATCCTCGAGCGCAAGGGCGCCAAAGTCGCTCTGATTACGACCAAGGGTTTCCGTGATGTGCTCGAGATCATGCGGGCGACCCGGCCCTTGCCTTACAACCTCGGCTGGCGCAAGCCCAAGCCCCTGATTCCACGCGAGCTCTGCTTCGAGGTGGACGAGCGGATCCTGGCGACCGGCGAGGTCCACAGGGCGATCGACAGGAACGAGGTCGCTCGCGTGGTCCGCACTATCCTCGCCGAGCGCGTCGACGGCATCGCGGTCAGCCTGATGCACGCCTATCGCAACGATAGCCATGAGCGCGAGGTGGCGGACGTCATTCGTTCCTTCAGTCCCGATCTGCCCGTTTCAATATCCTCGTCAATCTGCCGCGAGATCCGCGAGTACGAGCGCACCAACACGACGGTTGCCAACGTCTATACCATGCCGCGGGTCCGCCGATACGTTTCCGCCTTGAATGCCCTCGTCGGTAGCGCGCGTGTCGTCAACTACCTCAGTTCGGAAGGTGGCATCCAGAGCGGCGCAGAAGCATCGGCCCGCCCCGTGTCCCTCTGCGTGTCCGGGCCGGCGGGCGGCGTCTTAGCCGGCAGCTTCGTCGGAGAGCTCATCAGGCGCAAGAACCTGATCACCGTCGACATGGGCGGCACCAGTTTCGACGTGGCCGTCATCCGAGACGGTCGCTTCGAAATGAAGACCACGTTCGACATCGAATGGGGCATCCCGGTCAAAACTCCGACGATCGACATCAAGACGATCGGCGCCGGCGGAGGCAGCATCGTCTGGATCGACGAAGGCGGCGCATTGAGGGTCGGCCCCCAGAGCGCAGGCGCCGAGCCGGGTCCGGCCTGCTACGGGCGGGGCGGAACGGCGTGCACGGTGACCGACGCGAACCTGGTCCTCGGACTGATCAAGCCGGATGGCTTGATACCGCTTCGAACGGACCTGGCAAAAGCCGCCGTCCAGTCTATCGCCAATCATTTCCAGGTCGACGTTCTGGACGCCGCGGCGGGAATTTTCCGGGTCGTCAATGCGAGCATGGCCGGCGCGATCCGGCAGATGACTGTGGAAAAGGGAATCGACCCTCGGGACTTCGCGCTCGTGCCGTTCGGCGGCGCCGGGGGTCAACACGCCGCAGCACTGGCCGCCGAAGTCGGTATCAAAGACATCGTCATCCCTAACATGCCGAGCGTCTTTTCGGCGTTCGGGATGGTTAGCGCCCCGATCAAGATATCCCGATCACGAAGCATCATGGCCGCCTCGCGAGACCTCACCACCGAAGACCTCGCCGCGGTCTTCCAAGCGCTCGTCGTGGATATCGACGCCGCCCGCAGCGACATCGATCTCGATGGGTCACGACTCGAATATAGCCTCGACATGAAGTATTCGAAGCAGGCGCACGAAATTAACGTGCGGATCCCGCCGCACGCCAGCATGGGAGAAATCGTCGAGGCGTTCGAGTCCCGCCACCTCGAGCTCTACGGGACGCGGCTCGGTCACGCGACGACAATTGTTACGGCTCGCCTCGCCTTCGTTGCGGCGCTGCCTCCGGTGACGCCTCGATCAGAGGACGAGACGACGGGCGCTTCGCCGGAACCGGTCAGACGAACGACCTTGCCGGGGATCGGCGAACGCATCGCGGTCTTCGACCGGACGTCGCTGCGGCCGGGCATGGAAATCGCCGGACCCTGTCTCGTCGAAGAGATAGACACCTCCCACTTCGTGCCAGCCGGCGCGGCCGGCCGGATCGACCGATTCAGCAATATCATCCTGCGTCTCTAACGGATCAGAAGGAAACGGCATGGACCTCGATCCCTTCACGAAGCAGATCATCCGGAACTACCTTTTCAGCACGACCGAAGAGATGATCCAGACCACGGTACTTACGGCCTACTCGCCGACCTTCTCGGAAGGATTCGACTTTTCCTGTGCCCTATTCGACCAGGCGGGACGCATGGTCATCCAGTCGAGAGGCATCGGCGTGCATCTCGGCTCCCTCGTCACCGCGATGCAGGCGGTAGTCACGAAGTTCCCCATTCCCGAACCGGGCGACGTCTACATTACCAATAACCCGTATTACGCCACGCATCAGTCTGATGTTGTCGTCTGCAGGCCGATGTTCCACGAAGGGCTGCACCTTGGATTCGCCGTCAACATTGGTCATTGGACCGACATCGGCGGCATGAGCGCGGGCGGCTGTGCCGGCACCTCGACCCATGTCGTGCAGGATGGGCTGATCATCCCGCTGTCGCGGCTCTACCGGCGTGGCCTCCTCGTCGAGGAAACTCGCGACTTCATTCTGGCGAATGTCCGCCTTCCCGAGGACGATTGGGGAGATCTGATGAGCCAGATCTCCTCGACTGCGGTGGCCGAGAACCGCGTCGGCGCCCTCGCCGGTCGCTACGGGAAGGAGGGCGTCCTGCTCGGCATGGAGGCGGCGATTAGCTATTCGCGCGATCGCTTTTTGGCCCGCATGGCCGATGTTCCTAATGGGGTCTACGAAGCCGTAGATTTCATCGAGGACGACGGGCTCACGGACGCGACCTACCCGATCCGCATCAGCGTGACGAAACACGCGGCCGGCTTCCTGGTTGATTTCGAGGGTACCGCACGGCACGCGCCGACGCCGATCAACGCCGCCCTAAGTTCCACGCGGGCTGCGGTCTACACTGCCATCATCGCAATCGTCGATCCCCTCACACCGGTCAACGCCGGCATTTTCGACCTGATCGCCATCAAAGCCCCAGCCGACACCATCGTCAACGCAGTCTGGCCGGCACCCGTTTATGGCTGCACCTTCGAGATGGCGAAGCGAGTCCCTGAGACGATCCTGAAGGCGTTCGCCGACCGTGTACCCGAGCGTGTGTCAGCCGGCAGCCACGCATCTGGCAACAACCTCGCCGGGCGCTCGCGCGACCCAAAAACCGGCGAGGAGACGGTCTGGTACAATTACTACGAGGGCGGCCAGGGCGCGACCGTCGCGGCAGACGGCAACGACGCAGTGTATTTCTGGGGTGAGACGTCGCACAACCAGCCAATTGAGGTGTGGGAACACAAATACCAGGTGTTGGTCGAGCGCTATAGCCTCCGCGATGGCTCGGGAGGGGCGGGCCTGCATCGCGGCGGCATGGGCACTGTCCATGAATATCGCTTGCTCGAGGACCATCATCTTTCCGGGCTTGGCGACCGCCA
>JBEKSH010000072.1:0-8247 GCA_049517235.1 Roseiarcus sp.
GCAACGATCGGCCTGGGCGGCTTTCAGGAGACCGATCAGCTGCCGATCTTCTCCAAAATCACCAAATATCAGGCGCATGTCTCCAAGCATCCGCGCGTCGCCGAATTGCTCGCCCGCTGTTTCGACATGGCGAAATCCGAGCGCGGCCCGACGCAGTTCAACATCCCGCGCGACAATTTCTACGGCGAGGCGGATTACGAAATCTCGAGTCCCCAAAAGATCCTGCGAGGCGCCGGCGCCGACGAAAGCCTCGATGAGGCGGCCGATCTGCTGGCGGCGGCGAATTTCCCGGTGATCGTGTCGGGCGGCGGCGTCGTCATCGCCGACGGCGTGCGCGATGCGGTGCAATTGGCCGAGCAGTTGCAGGCGCCGGTCGTCAATTCCTATCTGCACAATGATTCGTTCCCGAGCGACCACCCGCTGTGGGCCGGGCCGCTGGGCTATCAAGGCTCGAAGGCCGCGATGAAGCTGATCGCGCAGGCCGACGTCGTGCTGGCGCTTGGCACGCGGCTCGGGCCGTTCGGCACCTTGCCGCAGCATGGCCTCGATTATTGGCCCAAGGGCGCCAAGATCATCCAGGTCGACGCCGACCATCGCATGCTCGGCCTGGTCAAGCAGATTTCCGTCGGCATCGCCGGCGACGCCAGGGAGGCCGCCAGGGCGCTCGGCTATCGGCTGGCCAATCGCCGCCTCGAATCGAGCGCCAATGCGAAGGACCGCCTGGCCCGCATCGCCAAGGAAAAGCAGGACTGGGAGCGCGAGCTTGCCGAATGGACGCATGAGAATGACGCGTGGTCGGCGGATGTCTCGAAAGACTCGCCCTATATGCACCCGCGCCAGATGTTGCGCGCGCTGGAGACGGCGATGCCGCAAGACGCGATGGTGTCGACCGACATCGGCAATATCTGCTCGGTGGCCAATTCCTATCTGCGGTTCAAAAAGCCCAATTCGATGTTCGCCGCGATGAGCTTCGGCAATTGCGGCTATGCGCTGCCAACCATCATTGGCGCGAAAGCGGCCGCGCCCGAACGCCCGGCGGTCGCCTATGTCGGCGACGGCGCCTTCGGCATGAGCTTTGGCGAAATCCTCACCTGCGTGCGCGAGGACATACCCGTTACGGCGGTGGTGTTCCACAACAAGCAATGGGGCGCCGAGAAGAAGAACCAGGTCGATTTTTACGACCGGCGTTTTGTCGGCGTGAACCTGCGGAACCCGAGCTGGGCCGAAGTCGCCCGCTCGCTCGGCGCCGACGGCGTGACCGTCGACAGGCTCGACGCCGTCGGCGAGGCGTTGGTCAAGGCCTGCGACGCGCAACGGCGCGGCCGCACCACGGTGATTGAAGTGATGGTCACCCAGGAGCTCGGCGACCCCTTCCGCCGCGACGCGCTGAAAAAGCCGCACCGGCTGCTCGAAAAATACGCGCATACGAATGGGACTTGATCACAGGCGTTCCATTCCATAGACTAACTCATCATTAAGGAGCGCGCATGACTGTCGATTGGGCGCATTTTACGCCTCTGTCCGCGTTGGGCGGCGGGCTGATTCTCGGCGCCGCGGCGTCCGCGCTGGCGCTGGGCGCCGGGCGGATCATGGGTCCGGCCGGGATTCTGGGCGGCGCGCTTGATCCGTCGGCTGACGATCGCGGCTGGCGCTTGTGGCTGATCGCCGGCCTCTTGCTCGCGCCCGGCCTTCTCGGGCTGTTCGGCCTGGCGAGGGCGCCGCATATCGCCACGCCATGGGCGACGCTGATCCTTGCGGGCCTGCTTGTCGGGTTCGGCGCGCGGCTGGGGTCGGGATGCACCGGCGGTCACGGGGTTTGCGGCATTTCGCGGCTGTCGCCGCGCTCGATCGTCGCGACCGCTTTGTTCATGCTGACCGGCTTTCTCACCGTTTTTGTCGTCCGTCACGTCCTGGCTTGAGGCAAGCGATGCGCAATGTCCTTTGTTTCGCTGTCGGCCTCGCCTTTGGCGTCGGCTTGTGCGTGTCGGGCATGACCGAGCCCGACAAGGTGCTCGGCTTCCTCGACATCACAGGCCTATGGGACCCGTCGCTCGCGCTCGTGATGGGCGGCGCGGTCGCCGTCGGGCTGGTCGGATTCGGCGCCGCGCGCGGGCGCGCGAAGAATCTTCTTGGCGGAGCGATGGACCTGCCTCGCCGCCGCGATATCGACCGGCCGCTGGTCATGGGCAGCCTGATATTCGGAATCGGCTGGGGCCTGGCGGGAATTTGCCCGGGCCCTGGAATCGTCGATGTCGGATTCTTCAATCCGCGCGCGCTGGTGTTCGTCGTGGCGATGGCGGCGGGCATGCTCGCTTATAAGCTTGTCGGGCTCCGCTTGCCCGCGCCGGGTCCGATCGGGCAGGATGCCTGAAGGCGTCCCGGACCAGTCCCATGATCGAACGCGTTCTTGAGAGAGTGCTCTTCGCGAGCCGCTGGCTGCTGACGCCGTTCTATTTTGCGCTCGCGCTCGGTCTGCTGGCCTTGCTGGGCAAGGCCAGCCAACGCGTCTACGACCTCGCCGTCGGCTTCCAGGGCCTTAATGAGGCGGGCGTCATGCTCGGCGTGCTCGCTATCGTCGACCTGACCCTGACCGCCTCGCTGATCGTGATCGTGATCTTCTCGGGCTACGTGAATTTCGTCTCGCGCATCGACGCCGACCAACATGGCGATTGGCCGCACTGGATGGCGAGCGTCGATTTCGGCGAACTCAAACTCAAGCTGATGTCGTCGATCGTCGCCATTAGCGCGATCAAGCTGCTGGAGTCGTTCATGGAGGTCGGCAACGAGTCCGACCGCGACCTGTATTTCCTGACCGGCATTCACCTCACGTTCGTCGTCTCGACTGTGCTGCTAGCGCTCGCTGACCGGCTCGGTCACGTCAAGGCGAAGGAGACTCATGAGGGAGCGGTCAAGGAAGAGCGGGCGTGACGACTGAAGGTCGACAGCTCGGGGGCGATGGCTCGGGTGAAGGCGCTCCGGTCGAGCCCGGAGGAACGCGTCAGCCAGAGAGCCGCCCGCCTCGATCCGCACTTATTTCTCCAGCACGACCTGGCGGCATTCCGGCGGCATCTGGGCGAGCGTCAGCGGCGGCTTCGGCTTGGCGTTCGGATTGACGACGGGGTGCAACGCCTCGTCGGTGAACCACCAGGCCAGCGACTTGTCGCAGCCGTCGCCGGGGGGAACCGGCTCCTGCGGCTCACAGGCGGTCTCGCTCGCCGGGCAGGCGATGCGGACATGAAAGTGGTAGTTGTGCCCCCAGTAGGGCCGCACTTTCGTCATCCAGGGAGCGCCCCGCGCGGTTTCGCACAACGCCTTCTTGATCGCCGCGTTGACGAAGATGCGCTCGACCTCGGGCTCTTCGGCGGCCGCCTTGATGATCCCCGCCTGACGCGGCGTCCAATGGGCGGGGTCGACGCCGAGCCCGTCGTCAGTCACCATATTGACGGCGGACATTTCCTCCCGCTCGCTTCGCGTCAGCGTGCGCTCGGGCATCGGGGTCAGCCATATGTCGGCGTCAAGGCCGATCTGATGCGAGGCGTGGCCGGTGAGCATCGGCCCGCCGCGCGGCTGCGAAATATCGCCCACCAGAATGCCGGGCCAAACGCCTTGCGCCGCGGCTTTCTTCGAAAAGCGCTCGAGAAAGGAGATCATCGCCGGATTGCCCCAGTTGCGATTGCGCGACAGACGCATCACCTGCCATGTCTCGCCGTCGACCGGCAACGCGATGGCGCCCGCCAGACAGCCGCGCGAGTAAAAGCCGATCGAACGCGCCTGCAACTCGGCCGGCGTCAGGGCGCGGCCAAACACCTGCTTGGCCGGCAGCGCGGGATCGGCGGGATTGACCAGCGGGGGCAACGCCACCGGTTCGAGGCTGCCCTGGTCCTGCGCCACGGCTCGGCCGCCCGTCGCAAGGCCGATCAGAGCGATCGCAAGCGCCATGCGGAAATGCAATAACCCCACGGTCCTTCCCTTTTTCTGGCCGGGCGAGTTTGCGCCGCGCGCGTTGACGAAACATTAACCACGCGGCCTGCGCGCCTCCCCGCGAACCGCCACAATGAAAAGGCGCGGGAAAGGCAGCAGCACGCGCCCGTCGGCAAGCGGAGGATAAGCGGCGCCGATCTCCTCGCGGTACTGAGCCAGGAATGCTTGTCTTTCATCCGCCGCGAGCGGCGCCAGGAAGGGCCGCAGGCCCGTGCTTGCGACCCATTCGACGACGGCGTCGGGACCCTGAAGCGCGTGGACATAGGTTGTGCGCCACAAGTCGATCTGCGCGCAAGCGGGCGCCAGCGCCGCATAGTAATCGACAAAGGCGCCGATCTTCTCGCGCGCCGCCGTCGCGCTGGCGAGCTTCGCCCTGAACGGCGCCCGCGCGGCGACTTCGCGCATCAGAACATGCGAAGGCTCGTCGAGATTGTCGGGCGTCTGGACCGCCAGGCAGCCGCGCGGCGCCAACTCGGCCATCAGCCGGACCATCAGCGGGATATGGCCCGGGATCCATTGCAGAACCGCATTGGCGAAGAGCAAGTCGAACGGGGCGTCCCCGCGCCATTGCGCGACATCGGCCTTCTCGAACTTCACGTGCGGCAGCCGCAAGCGCGCCTTCGTCAACATGTCGTCGGACGAATCCAGTCCGAGAATCGCCGCTTGCGGAAACCTGTTGGCCAGCAGCTCGGTCGAATTGCCGGGACCGCAACCGAGATCGGCGACGCGCTCGATCGCGCCGTCGGGAATGCGGGCCAGCAGATCGGACGCCGGCCTCGTTCGCTCCGCTTCGAACTGCAGATATTGCGCTGCGCTCCAGTCTTGCAACAGGCCCTTCCCTTCGAAAAAATCGCGCGTGACGTCGCGATATCCAAGTCGACGAAATCCGTCAAAATTCCTTTATTGCGACAAAATTGCAACAACTTTGTCAGTGCCGAACGCCCACCATCGTCGAACATGCAAACCGACCACAATTCAAGGCCTTGTGGGCAAAGACACGATGTACGCCGACCTGGGCGCCGCTATGGGTCAAGTTCGAATCCATGACCGCAAGAATCATTGCGTCGCCAAAAGGCCCGCTTGACGCAAATGACCGCAAAAAACTCTCCTTGTTTGTCAAGGGATTGCAATCATGCAAATGTGGTATGTTGATTGAAACCGCCTTGCTGCCGCCATATTCAAGACACTTTTGCAACAGTCCCTGTTGCTCCTGCCCGCCCGGCATGCGATATTCATTAAACGGAAAGCAACGACATCGCGGCGGGCGCGAACCGAACGAATAGCGTTAATCTTAACAAGAACATGCGTCGACATCGGGCGGCTGGCGTTGCGTATTTGGTCGTTTCGCTAGCGCTTATACGCAGTCGGCGTAGTTTTGGGAACGCATTGCGGGGCGTTTTCAATTATTGTTTTCATTAATCGGCAAGAGAAACAACCACAGTGCGGGCTGTGGAGGGAGAGGCCATGACTGCCCAATTGTTGATCGGATACGCGGGGGATGTGTCCGTCATCGATGCATATTCCATGCTGGAAGAGGATGAGGCCACTGTTCTGGTCGACGTTCGCACCAAAGCCGAATGGACCTATGTCGGCGCGCCGGATCTGTCCGGCATCGGCAAGGAAACGGTCTTTGTCGAATGGCAGGAATTTCCGTCGATGAAGATTGCGCCCGATTTTGCGACGGAGCTGCTGAAGATTCTTCGCGCGCGCGAGGTCTCCGCGACGGCGCCAGTCTTGTTCTTGTGCCGTTCCGGGGCGCGCTCGCGCTCGGCGGCGATTGCGTTGACCCAGGCGGGGCAGGCGCGCTGCTACAATATAGCCGAGGGTTTTGAAGGGCCGCTCGATGACAAGCACAAGCGCGGCGCCGTCGCCGGCTGGAAGGCCCGCGGCCTGCCCTGGGCGCAGTCCTGACGACGGCCAGACCCTGTCGCCCTTTCAATCTCGGCTTCATGGCGGTTGCGATCGCGGCCGTTCTTCGCCTCTATCAAAGAAAAGAATCACAAAATGTCTGACGCGCCGATCATTGTCGAGGATCCGGTGTCGACGGTTCGCAAACCGCGCAGCCTCGAAGAATCCTGGAAGCGATGCGGTTCTCGACTGAGAGCCGAACTGGGCGAGGACATCTTCTCGAGCTGGTTCGGCAGGCTCGAGCTGGAGGGCGTCGCCAACCGCCAGGCCCGCTTCACCGTGCCGACCCGCTTTCTCAAGAGCTGGATCGAATCTCATTATCTTGATCGCCTGCTTGCCACGCTGAACAACGAAATCGGGGAAATTGCCGGCCTGACCCTTGCCGTGCGTTCGTCGACGCAGGCGCCGACCGCCGCGACCGCCCCTGCCGTGGTTCGGGGCGCCGGACCGAGCGAGGCGCCGCAAACGGAATTTGGCGCTGCGCCGCGTCACGAAGCGGCAGGCGCGCGCGCGCCGGCGCGCCGCAACGAGGTCGCCGCCGCGCAGGACTCGCTCCCCGGCTCGCCTCTCGATCGGCGGCTCAGTTTTTCGACATTTCTGGTGGGGCGCTCGAACCAGCTTGCCTATTCGGCGGCGCAGCGCGTCACCGAAGCAAGGTCGGGGCAATTGCCCGCCTTCAGCCCGCTCTATATTCACGCCGCGGTCGGGCTGGGCAAGACTCATCTGCTTCAGGGCATCGCCCACGCCGCCACAAGCCAGGGGCGGCGCGCCATCTATCTCACGGCGGAAAAATTCATGTATGGCTTCGTCGCCGCGCTGAAGGCTCAGACGGCGATCGCTTTCAAGGAGAGCCTGCGCTCCATCGACCTGCTGATCTTCGACGACGCCCAGTTTCTGCAGGGCAAATCAATTCAAACCGAGTTCTGCCATGCGCTCAACGCGCTGGTCGACGCGGGACGGCAAGTCGTGGTCGCCGCCGATCGGCCGCCCGGCGATCTCGAAGCGCTGGAGGAGCGCGTGCGCTCGCGGCTCGCCGGTGGCCTTTGCGTCGAAATGGGCGGCCTCGACGAGGCGCTGCGCATCAAGATCCTGGAAGCGCGCATCGCCGCGGCCCAGCTCACGCAGCCCAATTTCGAAGTCTCGGCGGCCGTCCTCGCTTTTGTCGCCCGCTCCATCAATTCGAACGGGCGCGATCTCGACGGCGCGGTCAATCGCCTTCTCGCGCACACGACGCTGACGGGCGCGGCGCTCAGCGTCGAGACGGCCGAAATAGCGATCCGCGATCTCGTGCGCCCGCACGAGCCCAAGCGGGTGAAGATCGAAGACATTCAAAAGCTGGTGGCCAGCCATTACAGCGTGACGCGCGCCGACATACTGTCGTCGCGCCGCACGGCGACCGTGGTGAAGCCGAGGCAGATCGCCATGTACCTCGCCAAGACGTTGACCTTGCGCTCGCTTCCCGAAATCGGACGGCGCTTTGGCGGGCGCGATCACACCACCGTGCTGCACGCGGTGCGCAAGATCGAAGGCTTGTCGCACGCCGACCGGGCCCTGAACGACGAACTTGAGTTGCTCAAGCGCATGCTGCAGGATTGATGCCGCTCAAACGGCGCGGCTCGAAGCAAGCGTAGCAAGGCGCCTGACAAGCGCGAGGGGCGATGACGCTTATCTTCAAGATCGCCGGCGCGGACGAATGGCGCCGCGCGGAGGCGGCGGGCGTCTTCGAGGGCGCGGCGGTCGACCGCGCCGACGGCTACATCCATTTCTCGACGGCGCTGCAGGCCGCCGAGACGGCCGCCAAATGGTTCGCGGGACGCGACGACCTCATAGTGGCGGCGGTCGACGCCGACGCGCTGGGCCCGTCCCTGCGTTGGGAGCCCGCGCGGGGCGGCGCCTTGTTTCCCCACCTCTACGGGCCCTTGCCGCTGTCGGCGGTTCGCTGGACGCGCGCGCTGCCGCTGGGCGCTGGCGGGCGCCACGCCTTTGGAAGTCTCGACGTATGATGCGGGCGCTCGGCGCGTTGGCGCTGCCGCTTCTGTCGAAGCTGGAGCCCGAGACCGCGCACCGCGCCGTGATCGCCGCGTTGCGGCTGGCGCCGTCGGCCGGGTCTCGGCGCGACGACCCGCGCCTAGCCGTCGCGGCGTTTGGCCTCGCCTTCCCCAATCCGCTCGGCATGGCGGCGGGTTTCGACAAGAACGCCGAGATTCCCGGCGCGCTGCTCGGCGCCGGTTTCGGCTTTGTCGAGGTCGGCACGCTGACGCCGCGCCCGCAGGCTGGCAATCCACGCCCGCGGCTGTTTCGTCTGCCCGCCGACCAGGCGCTGGTCAACCGGCTCGGCTTCAACAACGAGGGATATGA
>JBEKSH010000073.1:0-8211 GCA_049517235.1 Roseiarcus sp.
CTTCGCTCCCGACCCTGCTACACCACGGCTGGGGACACGACCGCGCTTCGGGCAATCGGCCGTGATCTGGCCGGAGACGCCTGACTGTGTCAAATGGTCAATAAGGGAGATTTTCAATGAGGTCGACGGCCGCCGATGGCGCGATCGTCAAAAAGCTACAGGCTTTTCGGACAAGATCATTCGCCAAAACATATTAGACAGCGAGGTCGATTCAATTTGACGCAGTCTTGCTCCAGCGCCTTGGCCAAACGAAATCGGCGCCCTCGATCTTGTGCTCAGTCGATGTCCAGCATGTAGGCGGCGGGCAAGTGCCGGGGAAAGCGCCCGGGCGCGACGCTCACCGCATCGCCGCGCAACGTCGCGCCCATCGCCCAGGGGTTGCGCGTGAGCCAGACCCGCGCGGCCGACGAAATGCGTCGCCGCTTGGCCTCGCCGATCGCCGTCGCCGCCTCGTCCAGACCGGGGCGCGCCTTCACCTCGACAAACGCCACGACGTCGCCGCGCCGCGCGACAATGTCGATCTCGCCGCCCGCGACCGAGAAACGGCGCGCGACAATGCGGTAGCCTTTCAACGTCAGCCAGGCGGCGGCGATCCATTCGGCGCGCCGGCCGAACCGATGGGCGCGCCGCTTCGCGTCAGGCTGAAAGGGCCGCGCCATCTAGCGTTTCGAACCGGTCAAAGCCAGCGCCCGCGCGTAGACTTGGCGGCGCGGCGCGCCGGTCTGCGCGGAAACCGCGGCCGCGGCGTCCTTGACCGACAAATTCTCCAGCGCGCCGCGCAACAGGCGGTCAATCTCTACTTCGCCGACCGGCGCGGCGGCGTCGGGTGGGCCGACGAGCACCACGATTTCGCCCTTCGGCGGGGCCTCCCCGCCAAATTGCGCGGCAAGCGCGCCGAGGGTCCCCCGTCGGATCGTCTCATAGAGCTTGGTGAGTTCGCGCGCGACGGCGGCGGGACGATCCCCGAGCTCGGCGGAAAGATCGGCCAGCATTTCGGCAAGGCGGCGCGGCGATTCGAAGAACACCAGCGTGCCCGGCACCGCGGCCAGTTCGTTGATGCGCGCGCGCCGCGCCGCGCTTTTCGGCGGCAGGAAGCCCTCGAAGAAGAAACGATCGGTCGGCAGGCCCGCGACGACCAGCGCCGCGAGCACGGCGGAGGGTCCGGGGACGCTGGTGACGGCGATCCCGGCGGCCAGCGCTTCGGCGACCAGCTTGTAGCCGGGATCGGAGACGAGCGGCGTGCCGGCGTCCGAGATAAGCGCCAAAGCGGCGCCCTGCGCCAACCGCGCCAGAAGACGCGGGCGCACGACCGCCGCATTGTGCTCGTGATAGGCGACGAGGGGCGTCGTCACGCCGTAGTGAGCGAACAGATTGCGCGAAACGCGCGTATCCTCGGCGATCACCGCGTCGGCGGCGGCCAAGGTCGCCAAAGCGCGTAAGGTGATGTCGCGCAGATTGCCGATCGGCGTCGCCACCACATGCAGGCCCGGAGCGATCGGCTCCGCTTCGGCGCGCATGCCGAGCGCCGTGAAGGCGCTTGGCCGCGGCGCTTGGTCTTTTGGCCGCGGCGCTTGGTCTTTTGGCCGCGGCGCTTGTATTTTGGCTGTGTCGTCGCGATCGCGCGAAGTCATCGCTGTCTCCGCCAGCAAGGGAATCGTCTTGGGCTGCGTCCGGATATTGCTTACTCGAAACAGCGGGAATGCGCGGGCGCCGGATTCGTTGCTGCGCCGCTGCTTGTTGGAGCGTTTACCATCCGGGGCTTAAAATGCCACAATTGGCCGCGAGACCGTAACGGCGAGGATTGGTTGCTCGGCAAAAAGCGCCGGATCGACTGGCGGGCGGGCCGCTTGGGGAATTTTCTCGGGTACCGCTGATTTGGGGGGTCCGAATGTCGGCTTTTGCCTGTACTTCCAACTTCCGGCGCCTTGTCGCCAAAGCCGCGAGCCTCGGTTTCATCGGTTGCGCGGCTCTGGCTCTGGCGGGCTGCGGGCCGACCGGCGAGCCAAATTTTGGGCCCGGCGGGAATACGATGGCCGCGCCGACCACGCCGGTGCAGGTTCATCCGTTGAACGGTTCGGCGACCGTCGGCGAAACGCTGGGCGCCGGGCCCGTGCGCGTCGGCGTGATTCTGCCGCTCACGCAGGGGAGCGGCCCAAGCCCGGTGGGCGTCTCGCTGCGCAACGCCGCCCAGTTGGCGGTGGAGGAATCGGGGGCCAGCGACGTCACCTTGATGGTCCTCGACGATCATTCGACGCCCGACGGCGCCGCCCAGGCCACGCAGGCGGCGATCGGGGCGGGCGCCGAAGTGATTGTCGGCCCGCTGTTTTCCCAAGGCGTGCGCGAGGCCGGCCGCGTCGCCAAAGCGGCCGGACGCCCGGTCATCGCCTTCTCGACCGACACCAGCGTCGCCTCGCACGGCGTCTATCTGCTGTCGTTCCTGATCGAGGGCTATGTCGACCGAATCATCGAATACGCCAATTCCAAGGGCAAGAAGTCCTTCGCCGTCATGGCGCCGCAAAGCGATTACGGCAATATCGCCGTCGCGGAGTTCCAGCAGGCCGCCGCGCGTGTTGGCGTTCGCGTGGTGACGATCGTGCGCTATGCGCCGGGGCAGGCGGCGGGCGCCGCCAAGGAGATCGCCGGCGTCGGCAACCAGATCGACGCCCTGTTCATTCCCGATCAGGCCGACGGGATGGAAGGCGTCAACACGGCGCTGATCGCCAGCGGCGTCAAGACACAAATCCTCGGCACGGGAATCTGGAACGACGCGCGGGTCCTGAAACTGCCGGCGCTGCAAGGGGCGTGGTTCGCGGCCCCCGAAAGCGCCGGCTTCAGCGCCTTCGCCGAGCGCTACCGCGCCAAATTCAACAGCGACCCGACGCGTCTGGCGACGCTCTCCTATGACGCCGTGTCGCTGGTCGCCGCTCTTGCGCGCACGCAGGGCGCGCAGCGCTATACGGAAAAGGTTCTCAGCAACCCGTCAGGCTTCAACGGCGCGGACGGCGTCTTTCGCTTCCGCGCCGACGGACCCAACGAACGCGGCCTCGCGGTGCTGCAGATCAACAACGGCGCCGCCACGACGCTGAGCCCCGCGCCGCGAAGTTTCGCCGGAGGGTGAGGCGCGCGGGCGCGCTATCCCGTCACTTCGAGCGCGAGACGCCCGCTCACGACATCGCCATATTCGGTCACGGCGCCGACGACCACGCGGTGAGTCCCGGCGGGCAGGTCGGCGGGCAGGCGCGCGGTCCACATATGCGACGAGAGCTCGGCCTTGATCCACGGCTTCTTGGTCGCCTCGTTGCGGGCGAACACTTCTTCGACGAACGGGTCGGGCATGATCCGGCGGGTCATCGCGACGGCGGCGCGATCGCCGATCGTCATCGTCACCTTGGTCCTGGGGCCGCCGTCGAACACATTGGCGACGATCGACGTCGCGCCGACCATGGCGCGCGCGATCGGCGAGCCCAGCAACTGCCCCTGGCGGAAGTCGCGTTGCACTTCCCCGCGATCCCCGTGGAACCGGCTGTCGACCGACAGGCGCATCTGGCGCCCGTTCGGCTCCTTGGCCGGAACGAAGCGCGTCTTATAGGCGGCGCCGTCGATCGACAGGATATGGAACCCGTTGGGGCTGCCGTCGCGACTGTCGGCGCAGGCGATTCCGCGATGATCGAAAGGCCCGCTCCACCACGAGCCGGACACCGCCGTCATCACGTGGTGGTGATGGGGATTGGGCGCGCTCCAGCCGTCGGCGGCGTCGAAATAATGATGCTCGGTGGTGTGGGTGTGACCGGAAAAACTGACGGTGAAGCGGCGCCCCTCGAACAGCGCGAACAGCTCCTTGCGATTGGTCAGGTTGGTGTCCGCGCCCGCGTCGAGATAATTGCGCAGCGGAATATGCATCACCATGACGACGAGCTTGTCCGGCGGCGTCTGCGCCAGGACGTTGCGCACGAACGCCAGTTGCGCGGCGTCGAGGCGCCCCTCGTATTTGCCCGCCCGATGCGGCTTGGCGTCGTCGGCGCCGAGATAATCGACGTCGTCGAGCATCAGGAACAGCGCGTCCGCATAGAAGAACGCGTAATAGTTCGGCCCGAACACCCGTTTGAACGTCTCCCGGCTGTAATGGCGGTCCGGGGCCTCGAAATTCAGATCGTGATTGCCGCCGATATTCCACCAGGGAATGCCGATCGTCCCGATGATCCGGTTGTAGCGCTCATAGAGCGAAAGATCGTCGAACATAATGTCGCCGGCGGTGAGCCCGAATTTCGCGGACGTCCCGGCCAGAGCCTCGATCACGTCCTCGCGGATGAAATCGACCTCCGCGTCCGATTCGGGCTGCGGATCGGTGAACAGCACGACTTCGAATTTGCCGGGCTCGTCCTGGCGCCGCAGCGGAAAATCGAGCGAAGACGGCAGCGGGCCGGTCGGCGCGACGCCCTCGAAGGCGAGGCCCAGCGAGGCGGGCGAACCGTTCGGCTGGTGGAGGCGATAGAAGCGCGGCGACTGGGTGATCGGATCGACCGGCGGCATGAAGCCGGCGGGCTTGACGACGAAGATCGTCGCCTCGTCGGGCAACGGCAGGACGTAGCGGCCCTGCGCGTCGGTGACCGCGACGTCCCGGCCGTTCGACACCAGCACGTTCGGCACGCCGGGATCGTCGGGTCCCCGCCTTCCCGAACCGCTGCTGTCCTCGAACACGACGCCGGAGACGGCCGCGGCTTGCGCGAGAACGCTGGTCGAACCGGTCGGCGCCAAGGCCGCGGCGACGCCGCCGGCCGCGCCCAGCAGAACCTCGCGGCGCGTCACGCCTTTGGACTGTCGCTCACCTGTCATGTCATCTCTCCTCAAAAGCGCGAAGGCCGGCATTTCACCAAGCGCATGTGAAGCGGCGATGAAGTCGGAACCGGCCGCGGGCGGGCGGGCGTCGCAACGTCGCGCGAGCGGCCGATTGCGACCGCGGCGCGGTCTCGCCTGCCACAGCGCTCAGAAACAGCCCGCCTTTCCAGTTTTCCCGCCGATCCGCTTCCAATAGACCATGGTCCCGGTCAGCCCGCCGTGCGGCTTCAGCGCATAATCCGGGATTATTCCCGCCAGGGTGAACCCCAGCTTCTCATACAGCCCCGACGCTCCGTCCTCGGCCGCGGTGTCGAGCGTCAGCAGCGTGCGCTCCCGCTCAACCGCGATTCGCTCGGCCGCCCGCATCAAGTCCGTCGCCACGCCGCGGCGGCGATGGCTCACGCGGGTCATCATCTTGGCGATTTCGGCGCGGTGCGGCTGGTTGGGCGGGCAGTCGAGCAGCAGGCTCACCGTGCCGGCGAGCACCTCGCCGTCCCAGGCGCCGAGCACGATCCGCTCGCCGCGTGCCGCCGAGGCCAGCGCGCCGTCCCAGAACGCCTGCGCCACGCCCGAGTCCAGCGGGTGCATGAAGCTGACCGAGCCGCCGTTCGCCACCGTCTCCACGAGGATTTCGCTGAGCATATCGCGGATGTCCGGCGAGGCGCTCAACGCGTTGATTTCGAATTGCGACATCGCGGCTAGCTCCGGGCGAGGACGACGAGATAGGCGCAGGGCGCGGCGCTTTCATTGGCCAGCGTCACCTCGGACGGGGCTCCGAATCCGAGGCGGTCGCCGGCGCCCAGCGCATCGCGCTCGCCGCCCTGACCGGGTCGCTCCAGGCAAGCGTGGCGAGAAGCGCTCGCGCCTCCCCGATCTCCGGAAACTCCGGCGTCGGCGCAAAGCCTTCGAGCGCGCGGCCGAGGACGGCGTGCGCGTCGGCGTCGCGGCCGGTCGCGCAGTAGAGTTTTGCGAGGGCGAGTGCGGCGCGCAGTTCGAAGCTGCGCGCTTTCTGGGCCTGTGCGATGGCGATGGCGGCAAGGAACGCTTCCTCGGCGGCGGCGGGATTCGACGCATCCTTCTTGAGCAGGATTTCGCCGCGAATGCGGTAAGTCTCCGCATCGTAGCAGCGCTCTCCGGTGAGCTCGGATTGCGTCAGCGCCTGTGCGAGGGTGGCCAGCGCGCCGTCGATCTCGCCCGCCTCCGCTTCCGCCTCGGCTAACGCGGTCCCAAGGATCCCGTGAAAATGAATGATATTCTGCTCGTGGCGTTGCGCGACGCCTCGGCGCATTTGAGCCAGGCCGGCGTTGCGATCGCCCGCTTGCCATGCCGCCAAACCCTCGAGGAAAATGCTCTCGGCCCTCCAATGCTGCAAATCATGATCGCGCGCTAGGCCGGCGAGCGTCTTGGCGAGCCGAGCGGTTTGGGCGAAGTCTTGGCTTCGGCGCATCATCTCCAATAGGGCGGCGTGCATGTTTCCAAAGGCGACGGTGCCAATGTGGGAGATTTGCGTCAGTCGCACCGTCATATCTTCGACGAGCTGTCGCGCGCGATCGATTTCGCCAAGCGGCCATAATGTCAGCGACATGCACGCCATCGCTCCGACCCCGGGGTCGTGGCCGAAGCGGAACGCGAGGTCGCCGTCTCGCGAGGGATCGAAAATCGCAAGCGCCCGTTCGTGATGGGCGCGCGCCTCGACGAATTCGCCCGCGAACCAGTTCGTTATGCCATTGACGCGATGCGCCACGCTGGCCTCAGGTAGGCCCGATGGCGACGCTGCGTCACGCAGGAACGCGGCGGCCAACTCCCGCATTGGCCCAAGTTCGCTGCGAATATAGCTTCCAACCCACAAGCCATAAATTGCAGAGAATCGCTCCTTCGGGTTCTCGATCTCGGCGGCGAGTTCCCGGGCGCGTTCGAAGGCTGCTTTGGTTTCCGGCGCGCCATAGCCCCGCGCGGCGATCAGCGCGTTGCCATAAGCGATTTGCAGTTGAACGCGCTGCTTGCGCGAGGCGGTCGCGGCCTTGACCTCGTCGGTTTGCGCGAGCGCGTCGAACAGCGCCTGCGCCTCCGCGATTTCCGGAAACTCCGGCGTCGGCGCAAAGCCTTCGAGCGCGGGGCCGAGGACGGCGTGCGCGTCGGCGTCGCGGCCGGTCGCGCCGTAGAGTTTTGCGAGGGCGAGCGCGGCGCGCAGTTCGAAGCTGCGCGCTTTCTGGGCCTGTGCGATGGCGATGGCGGCAAGGAAGGCGTCTTCGGCAGGGGCGGGGTTGGCGGCGTCCTGCTTGAGCAGGATTTCGCCGCGCGTGCGGTGAACCTCCGCGTCAAAAGTGCGTTGTCCGGTGCGTTCGGACTCCGCGATGGCGCTGTCGATTGTCGACAGGGCGGCGCCGATTTCGCCGCTTTCGGCTTCCGCCTCGGCAAGCGCGGTCTTGAACAGCCCATCGGTAACAACGAATTTCTGTTCGGCGAATTTCGAGACGCCCCGGCGCATTTGCGCTACGCCGGCATCGCGATTGCCGATACGCCATTCCTTCCAACCTTCAAAGAACATGACGAAACCTTGCCATTGCGCCAGATCGTGCTCGCGCACGATTTCGGCGAGCGCCTCGGCGTGAGGCGCGGCGCGCTCGAAATCTCCACGCATCATTTCGAACGTCATGCAATGACTGCGTCCATAGGCGACGGAGCCGACCTGTGAGATTTGCGCAATTCGGAGCGTCATGTCTTCGGATAGCCGGCGCGCCCGATCGACCTCGCCGATCGCCCAAAGAACTTTAGCCAGATACGCCATCGCCAGGACGCCGGCGTCCGCCGTGAAGCGGAGGGCGAGTTCGCCGTCGCGCGCGGGATCGAACATCGCGACCGCCTGTTCGAGATGGGTCAGCGCGCCGAGGAAGTCTCCCGCGAAATATTTCGTTACGCCGTGCACGCGATGCGCGACCCCCGCCTCGGGTGAATGCGGCGCATGCGCGACTTCGCGCTGGAACGCGTCGGCAAGCGTCCGCATCGACCCGAGCTCTCCCCGGGCATAGGCGCCCGCCCAGAGGCCGAAGGTTATCTGGGGACGCGACGCCTCGGCGTCGCCGGCCGAGAGTTCGCGCGCGCGCTCGAACGCCGCCTTGGTCTCCGGCGCGCTCAGGCCGCGCCCCTGGAGCAGCGCGGCGCCGTAGGCCATATGCAGATCGACGCGCTGCTTGCGCAAGGCGGTCGCGGCCTTGACCTCGTTGGTTTGCGCGAGCGCCGCCATAAGCGCTTGCGCCTCCGCGATCTCCGGAAACTCCGGCGTCGGCGCAAACCCCTCCAGCGCGGGGCCGAGTGCGGCGTGCGCCTCGGCGTCGCGGCCGCTCGCGCGGTAGAGCCTGGCGAGCGACAGCGCGG
>JBEKSH010000074.1:0-8192 GCA_049517235.1 Roseiarcus sp.
ACCGCCCGCACGGCGAGCGTTTGGCGCCAAGCGCGCGCGCCCGGACGCCCGGCGAATAGCCCCAGCAGATGGCGCGTCACGTCATGCAGGCGGGCGCCCGCCGCCAGCGCGCGCTCGACATAGGGGACATAGGCCTCGATCGCCGCAAAGCCGTCGGCGACCGGCGGCGGCGCGCCAAACAGCAGTGGATCGACGCCGAGCAGGAGTTCGGGCGACTGGTAGGCGGCGCGGCCCATCATCACGCCGTCGACATGGCGCAGATGCTGCTCTGCCGCAGTGAGGTCCACGACGCCGCCGTTGACCGCCAGCGGCAGATCGGGATGGGCTTTCTTGAGTTCACGGACCAGCGGATAGTCGAGCGGGGGAACGTCGCGATTGTCCTTCGGGCTCAAGCCCTCCAGCCAGGCCTTGCGGGCGTGGACGATGATCGCCGCGGCGCCTGCCGCCTCCACGCTCTCGGCGAGCGCGAACAGCGCTTCGCGCGGCTCCTGCGCATCGACCCCGATGCGGCATTTGACGGTCACGGGAAGCGCGACCGCGCCCGCCATCGCCGCGACGCAATCGCCGACCAGCGCCGGCTCGCGTATCAGGCAGGCGCCGAAGCGCCCGCTTTGCACGCGGTCCGACGGGCAGCCGCAGTTCAGGTTGATCTCGTCATAGCCGAAGTCGGCGCCAATGCGGGCGGCTTGCGCGAGGCGCGCGGGATCCGCGCCGCCCAGTTGCAGGGCGAGCGGATGCTCGAACGCGTCAAATCCCAGCAGCCGGTCGCGCGGCCCGAACACCACGGCGTCCGCCGTCACCATTTCGGTGTAAAGGCGCGCGCGGCGCGTCAGCAGGCGATGGAAGAACCGGCAATGCCGGTCCGTCCAGTCCATCATCGGGGCGACAGCGAATTTGAAAGACGGGTCGATGCTCACGGGATCGCCTGTTTAAAGAAACCCGCGCGTTCTCTCAAGCGCCATCGCGCCAGAAGCATGACCGACACGCAGGCGAGGCCGCAGGCCAGCCCGATCCACAGGCCCGTCCCCGCCAACCGCGTCGCGAAGGCGAGCGCCACGCCGACCGGCAGGCCTATCCCCCAATAGCCGAACAGCGCGATCAGCATCGGCGTGCGCGCGTCATGCACGCCGCGCAGCATGCCCGCCGCCACCGCCTGCGCGCCGTCGAATATCTGGAACAGCGCGGCGATCCGCAAAAAGGCGCCCGCGCGTTCGACGATTTCGGCGTTGCCGGGCGCCGCGACGTCGATGAAGCCTGAGATCAACAGCTTGGGAAACAGCAGCATCGTCGCGGCCGACGCAACCGCGAAGCCGAGGCCGATCGCCAGCGCGGTCCAGCCCGAGCGCGAGACGGCGGCGCGATCGCGCGCGCCATAGGCGTGGCCGACCCGCACCGTCGCCGCCTGGCCGAGGCCCAGCGGGACCATGAAGGCAAGCGAAATGATCTGAAAGACCACCGCGTGCGCCTCGAGCGAAGCCGCGCCGATGACGCCCATGAAGAAAACCGAGCCCGAAAACACCATGATTTCGATGGTGATGGTCGCGCCGATCGGCGCGCCGAGCCGCCACAATTGCCTGAGTTTGAGCCAATCGATCCGCCAGGCCCCGGCGAACAGCCGATAGCGCGCCAGATGCGGGTCGATGAACGCGGTGATCACCAGCACGAGCAGCATGAAGCACTGCGCAACGCAGGTCGCCAAGCCCGACCCGAACACGCCGAGGGCGGGCAGGCCGAACTTGCCGAAAATCAGCAGATAATTGGCGACCGCGTTGACGCCGACCGCCAGCACGCCGGCGAGCAAGGTCGGGCCGGGACGATTGAGCGCGGCGAAGATCGAACGCGCCGCAAAGAACAGAAAGGCCGGCGCGAGCGCCCATTGCAAGCCGTGCAGATAGGTCGCCGCCTGCGCCGCCAGATCGGGCTCCTCGCCGAAGGCGATCAGCAGGCCCCTGGCGTTCCACAACAGCGCCCACATCGGCAAGGCGAGCGCGATCGCGCTGAGAAACGCCTGGTGCGCCGCGCCGCGCACGCCTGCGTCGTCGTCCGGGCTCGCGCCAAGCAGGCTCGCGGCGATCGGCGAGACGGCGCCGATCAGGCCGACCCCGAACAGCAGCAGCGGCAGAAACAGATTGAAGCCGAGCGCGCCGGCGGCCAGCGCCTTGGGCGACAGCCATCCCAGCATCATCAGATCGGTCGTGGTCATCGCGCTCTGCGCGACATTGGCGACGACCAGCGGCCAGCTCAGCGCGAGCGTCGCGGCGGCCTCCCGCGCAAACCGCGCGCGCTGGCGGTGATGGTCGGCTTTGACGGATCGAAGCATTGACCCATTCCACGGCTTGGGCCACGACAAAGGCGCGCTTCGTCCGCCGGATTGAGCGCCTTGATAGGGCATTCGCGCCCGCCCGCCAAATCCGCGCCTCGGCGCCTCGGCCGATCGGCCGGCGTCCCCGCCTCCATCCACCCATCGCAAGGAGAGTTTCACGATGCCCGACGCCCAAACGCCGCTGATCCTCGACGTCGACACCGGCATCGACGACGCGCTCGGCCTGCTCTACGCCTGCGCCACGCCGGAGGCGCGGATTGTCGGCGTCTCTACCGTGGCGGGCAATGTCGATCTCAACCGCGCGACACGCAACACGCGCGCCGAGCTGGCGCTCGCCGGGCGCGCCGACATTGCGGTCTGGCTCGGCTGCGACCGCCCGCTAATGCGCGAGGCGCAAGCGGCGCGGCTCGTGCATGGCGGCTCGGGCCTCGGCCACGCAATCCTGCCCGAGCCTGCCGCCGTCCCGGATGCGCTCAACGCCGTCGACCAGATTGTCGCCGCCGCGAAGGCCCATTCCGGCGAACTCGTTGTGGTCGCCACCGGGCCGCTCACCAATATCGCGGTGGCGCTGATGCGCGAGCCTGAATTGCCGACGATGCTGAAGCGCCTCGTGCTGATGGGCGGCGCCTTCAAGGAAGACGGCAATGTCACGCCCGCCGCCGAATTCAACATCTGGCACGATCCGGAGGCGGCGCGCATCGTGTTCAATCGCTTCGGCGGCGAAGGCGCGGCCCCGCTTGTCGCGGTGGGGCTCGACGTCACGCGCCAAACCCAACTGCTGCCCGAGCACTTGCGCGAACTCGCGCGCCGTTGCGAAGGCGCGCCGCATGGCCCCGCCCTGCTGCGTTTCCTCGACGATTCGACGCGGCATTATTTCGAATTCATCGAACAGCGCGAAGGGCGCCGATATTTCGTCATGCACGACCCGCTCGCCATCGCCGCGGCGATCGACCCCACGCTGATCGACACGACCGCTGTCGCGGTCGACGTCGAAACCACGGGCGCAATCGCCAGCGGCATGACGCTCGCCGACTGGCGCGGCGTCTGGCGGCGAACTCCCAATGCGCAAGTGGCGACCGCGGTGCGCGCGGAGCGGATGATCGAGGCGTTTATCGCCGCCATGGAAAGTTTGGCGCGGCGGTAGGGGCCGCCTCAGACGAACTTCGCGTGATCGCGCACCGTGACGTAGCGCATCGGCGCGTCCTCCTCGATCGGGGCCGCCGGGCCGAGCGGAGGCAGGAAATAATTGTCGGTCGCATCGTCATTGGCGAGCGACACTTCGCCGGCCAGCACGGCGCCCCCTTCGGCCCAGAACGAATGGGCGACGAAGGGATCGAGCGTCAGGCTCTCGCCGGGCTCCAGCGACACGCGCTGGCCGGGCGCCAGATCGAGCATGTCGACGTCTTTCAGCACCTCGAGCCGCTCGTCGAGCCGGGCGCCTGTCGAATCGACCTTGAACAGTTCGACGACGAAACGCGCGCCGCCGCGATTGACGATGTCTTCCGTCTTGACGACGTGAAAATGATGCGGCGTGCGCTGGCCGTCTTGCGCCAGCATCACCTTCTCGGCATAGAGCCGCCCCGCGCCGGCGGCGAGGCCGCGCCTATCGCCCATTCGCGCGGTGAAAACGCTGAGGCCGGCCGCGTCAAAGGCGCCGGGCTTGAATTCGACCACGTTCCAGCCGAGTCCCGCCTGGCGAATGCGTTTGGCGCAGGCCGGCTGCGCGCGATATTGCGCCGGGCCCCATAACGCGAACGGCGGCAGTCTGACCTGATGGCGATCGCATAGGTCGAGCATCGCTTCAATGCGGCGATCGATGAAGGAGCGGCGCATCAGGCGGCCTCGCAGTGGTTGAGATGGGATCGAGCGCTATTTCGCCGTCGCCGCCCGGGCTCTTTCGATGCCGGCCAGCACCAGCGAGCGCGCCTCTTCGGCGTCGCCCCAGCGGATAATCTTGACCCATTTACCAGGTTCGAGATCCTTGTAATGGGCGAAGAAGTGCTCGATCTGCTTGAGCGTGATCTCGGGAAGATCGACAAAGTTGTCGATCCGCGCATAGCGCTGCGTGAGCTTGGCGGACGGCACGGCGAGCAGCTTTTCGTCGCCTCCCGCTTCATCCTCCATCAACAGCACGCCGACGATCTTGCAGCCCATGACGGCGCCCGGAACGATCGCCCGCGTATTGGCGACGATGACGTCGCAAGGATCGCCGTCGTCGGATAGCGTATGGGGAATGAAGCCGTAATTGCCGGGATAACGCATCGACGTGTAGAGGAACCGGTCGACGACCAGGACGCCCGCCTTCTTGTCCATCTCGTATTTGATCGGTTCGCCGCCGATCGGCACCTCGATCACCACATTGACTTCGTGCGGCGGGTTGGCGCCGATTGAAATGGCGTCGAGATTCATGTTCGAACTCCGAGGGCGGCGAAGGCGCGGCCGATTGAGCGGGAAACAGCGGCAAACGCCATCGCCGCGATCCTCTGCCGAGCGCGGCGCGCGGCGCTTCGGTTCGCCGTCACTCGAAGCCGAAGGCGACGCGCTCCCGCGTCTCCGCGCCGAACTTCTCGGGGGCGCGACGAACGATGCGGCCGCCCAGATGGGTGTAAAACGCTAACGCGCGCTCGTTGTCGGCCAACGCCCAGACGAGAAAGGACCGATAGCCGTGATCGGCGAGGTCCTTTTGCGCGGCTTCGAACAGGCGCCGCCCGAAGCCGCCGCCCTGATATTCCGGCGCGAGATAGAGTTCGAAAATTTCGCCGCTGTAGGTCAAGGCGGGCACGCGGTTGCGCCCATAGCTGACGTAGCCGGCGATCTTCTCGCCAAAGTCGAGAACCAGCAGCCTCGAGCCGCGCGCGATCGCATTGCGCCACCATAGCGGCCCACGGCGCGCGATCATGCGCTCCAACTCGCGGCCGGGAATGACGCCCTGGTAAGCGTCGCGCCAAGCCGAATCATGCACGTTGGCGATGCTGACTTCATCGCCGTCGCGCGCCGTTCGGATCGAGATCGTTGTGTGCACCATAAACGACATGTTAAGTCCGCCTGCGGCCTGACCGCAAGGTCTTGACAAAGACGAATCTGACAATTCTCCGACGCGCATCGTGAGCCGCGGCATGGCCGGCCAGACCGGCGATATTTACTGACCTCCGTCGTAGGATAAACGCCGCGTTCCGGCTGCGCGGCAGGCGGAGCCCGCCAGGCACGGAATCCTTGCGCGCCGGCGAAGGGCGCCCGGTGAGCGGGCGCCGTCGCGAACTTCAGCTTGCACTCCCTGCGCGGCGGTGCGAGGGCGCTTCGATATTGGAGATGACTTCGCCGAATGGGCCGCCGTGGCGCGCCGGCCCGAGCTTCGCGCCGGTGGTCGCCTTCAGCGGCAGTTTCGGGAACACCAGTTCGGCGAAGCGATAGCATTCCTCAAGATGCGGGTAGCCCGAGAGGATGAAACGGTCGATGCCAAGCTTCATATAGTCCTTCATGCGTTCGGCGACCTCGTCCGGATCGCCGACCAGCGCCGTGCCGGCGCCCCCGCGCACCAGGCCGACGCCAGCCCATAGATTCGGGCTCACTTCGAGCTTTTCGCGACTGCCGCCATGCAGAGCCGCCATGCGCTTCTGCCCGACCGAGTCAAAGTGGGCGAACGACTTTTGGGCCTTGGCGATCGCCTCATCGTCGAGCTTCGAGATCAGGCTGTCGGCGGCGCGCCACGCTTCGGCCGAGGTTTCGCGCACGATGACGTGGAGGCGGATGCCGAACGACAGAGTTCTGCCCCGTGCGGCCGCCAGCGCGCGGGCCTTGGCGATCTTCTGAGCGACGTCGTTGGGCGGTTCGCCCCAGGTGAGATAGACGTCGACATGCTCGGCGGCCACGCGATTGCCGGCATCCGACGAGCCGCCGAAATAGAGCGGCGGATGCGGCTTCTGCGCGGGCGGATAGATCAGCTTGCCGTGCTCGATGGTGATGTGCTCGCCCTTGAAGGACACTTCCTCGCCGGCCAGCAGCTTGCGCCAAACCTGAAGAAACTCATCGGTCACGGCGTAGCGCTCGCTATGATCGTAGAAGATGCCGTCGCCCTTGAGTTCGCGCGGATCGCCGCCGGTGACGACATTGATCAGCAATCGCCCTTCCGAAAGGCGATCGAGCGTCGCGGTCATGCGCGCGGCGACGGTGGGCGTCTGCAGTCCGGGCCGCACGGCGACCAGAAAGCGCAGACTCTGGGTCAGCGGAACCATCGCCGAAGCGACGACCCAGGCATCCTCGCAGGACTTGCCGGTCGGCAAAAGAACGCCGAAATAGCCAAGCTCGTCCGCCGCGCGGGCGATCTGGCCGAGGTAGTTCAGCGTGATATGCCGGGCGTTGACATCGCTTCCGAGATACCGGCCGTCGCCATGGGTCGGCAGGAACCACAACACATCCGTTTGGGTGGCCGGGGGCGGCGGATCGTTGGCGTTTGTCATGACGGTTCCTTCGCAGGAGACGCGGCCGATCGGGCGCGACGGTTGGGATGTTGGATCGGGCCGTCACGCGGCGGGTTGACGCGGTTCAGCAAGATCGACGCGTCAGAATTCCGGTTCACCCGATGAGCCTCGACAAATCGCCTGCGCCCGCGCCGCGTCGAACGGCGAGCAACCCGGTCGATCCTGTTCCGAAAAATATTTTTTGTCTATAGATTTTGTATCGTGATTGTGAAAATATCAGCCCGGCGACCTCGTGGCGGTTTGACCGGTCGTTCAGGCGCTTCTGATGCGAACCCTAAGAGGCCGAAGGATTTGGCGATGAACAGCTTTCTTGGAAAAATCACGCGCCTCGCCGCTGCCGCGGCGATCCTCGCCGCCCTGGGCGCCGGCGCGGCCGAAGCCACCGACAAGACGGTGCGCGTCGGCTACCAGAAATACGGCACGTTCCTGCTGCTGAAGGCGCGCGGGCTACTGGAGAAAAAGCTTGCGCCGCTCGGCTTCGCCGTCGTCTGGACGGAATTCCCCGGCGGGCCGCAACTGCTCGAGGCGCTCAACGTCGGTGCCCTCGATTTCGGCATCACCGGCGAAGCGCCGCCGATCTTCGCACAGGCCGCCGGGGCGCCGCTGGTCTATGTCGGCAACGAACCGCCGGCGCCGCGCAGCGAAGCCATTCTCGTGCCCAAGGACAGCCCCATCCACAGCCTGGCGGAGCTCAAGGGCAAGAGCGTCGCGCTGAACAAGGGCTCGAATGTCCACTATTTATTGGTCAAGGCGCTGGAAAAGGCCGGCCTGAAATATACCGACGTCAACGCCGTCTTTCTGGCGCCGGCCGACGCGCGGGCCGCCTTCGAACACGGTTCGGTCGACGCCTGGGCGATCTGGGACCCGTTCCAGGCCGCCGCCGAGCTGACGCTCGAAGCGCGCATGATTGCCAATGGCGAGGGGGGCGTCGCCTCCAATCGGCAGTTTTATCTCGGCGAGCAGAAATTCGTCGCCGCGAATCCGGCCGTGGTCGACGCCGTCCTCGCCTCGATCAAGCAGATCGATAGTTGGGCCAAGGACAATATCGATCAGGCCGCCAATGAACTCAGTCCGGCGGTGGGCATTCCCGCGCCTATTCTGAAGCTGGCGCTCAGCCGCCAGTCCTGGGGCGCCCAGCCGATCTCTCCCGAGGTGGCGAGCGACCAACAGAAGATCGCCGACACGTTCTACGGGCTTGGGCTGATCCCCAAGCCGATCAAGGTCGGCGACGTCGTGCGCGGCGGTGGCAGCTAATGCGGATTGGGGCGCCACGAATGTCGACCAGGGCGGCGCGCAGACCATTCTTTCGACTGCCTGACAGCTTCGCCGCATGGATTCTTCCGATGGCGCTGCTTGTCGGCTGGGAAATCGCGGCCGACACCGGCCTGATC
>JBEKSH010000075.1:0-8106 GCA_049517235.1 Roseiarcus sp.
CGGCGAGCTCGCGACATTTGCGACCGCCGAGCGGCGCGCGCGCGAGTATTCGGCTTACACTCACGACGACATGGAGGGCGCCTTTGCGCCGGTGCTGCGCGACATCCAGGATTTCCTGAGCGCCCGCCTCGACCGGCGCGCCATTCGCCTCGAATTGATCGAGCGCGCGCAGAACGCCTATATTTCGACGATCAAGGATCGCACGCTGTTTCGCAATGCGACGCTGGTGCTCGAAGTCTCGGCGCGCCGCCCGCTCACCGAGATCCAGCAGAACCTGCCGAACTTCCTGAAAGTGGGGCCGAACACCAAGATGAACGAAATCGTTCACGCGCATCTGCCCGGCGTGAACCTCGTCCACCTGCCGACGCCGCCGCCGCAGATCCGCGCGATCACCGACCACGTCTATTTTTACCTGGATCGCACGTCGCCGCTTTGGCCCGAGTTCAGCGTCGCAAGCGCCATCGGCATGCATTTTGCCGGCGACTGGCCCGAGCTCCAGATGGAGCTGTGGGCGATCAGGGAAGACAGGCGATGAGCGACAACGACGATCCTTTCGGCCGTCGCGAGCGAACCATTATCCGCCCCAATCCCGGCGGGCGGCGGCCCACCCCGTCGCCGGGCGGCGCGCCTCCCGCGGCGACGCCGACTTCGCCCGTCGCCTATCCGCCGCCGCCGCCGTCTTACCCGCCGCCGCCCGCTTACGCGCCACCCTCCTATCCGCCGCCCCCGCCAGCCTATCAGCCGCCGCCGCCAGGCGGGCAGGCCAATTGGGACGGATGGGCGACGACGCCGACCCCCCCGCCGGTCAATCCCTATATGCAGCAGGCCAGCGCGCCGACGCCGATGACGCCAGCGCTCGTTTCGCCGCATGTCTCGGTCGACCTCGTCGCCATCCCAGGCAATCCGCTTTCGCGCGCCTCCGCCTCTTTGCTGCTGCTGCTCGGCCGCCTGCGCGCGTCGCTTTCGCGCGCCGGGACGGGCCAGTTGATGGACCAGGTCGCCCAATCGATCGTGCAGTTCGAGGCGGACACGCGCGCCGCCGGCGTCGCGCCCGAGCAGATCAACGCCGCCAAATATGCGCTCGCCGCCACCGCCGACGACATCGTCCAGAATCTTCCCACCGACGACCGCCATCTGTGGACCAAATACAGCATGCTCGTCCGCTTCTTCAGCGAGCGAACGGGCGGCGTGAAATTCTTCCAGGAGCTCGATCGCGCAAAGCAGAATCCGGCCGCCAATCTTGGCTTGCTCGAAATCATGCACGCCTGCCTCAGTCTGGGCTTCGAGGGCGTGTATCGCGCTTCGAGCAGCGGCGGCGGGGCCGGCGCCCTGCAGGGCATTCGCCGCGACCTCTACGAAACGATCCGCCGCGTCCAGTCCAAGACGATCGAGGATCTTTCGCCCCATTGGCGCGGCCAGACCATCGGCATCATCGCCAATCGCTTGCGCGTGCCGGTGTGGTCGATCGCCGCCGTGGCCGGCGTGATCCTGCTGGGCGTCTATCTCGTCCTGCGCAATATGCTGAGCGGCCAAGCCGAGGCCGTCGCGCTGAAGATGGCGCGCCTGCATCCCGACACCGAAATCACCATCGCGCGCGAGACCGCCGTCAAGCCGCCGCCCGATCCGCCGGCGCGCGTTTCGACGCAACTGGAGCGCATCCGCGCGGCGCTGGCCGCCGAAATTCTCGCCGGCAAGCTCAGCGCCGACCAGACGGCGACCTCGATCATCATCCGTATCGGCAATCTCGTGCTGTTCCCCTCCGGCGCGGCGAAGGTCAATGATTCGTTCGCGCCGATCGCCGCCAAGATCGCCAAGACTTTGGATAAGGAGCCGGGCGGCATCCGCGTCGACGGCTATTCCGACACGGACCCCATCAAGACCGTAACCTTTCCATCGAACTGGGAACTTTCCGAAGCGCGCGCCAAGTCCGTCGCCGGCGTCCTGAGAGCCGATCTTTCGAAGCCTGATCGGCTGACGGTGTCGGGCAAGGGTACGGACAATCCGGTCGCGCCGAACGACACGGCCGAAAACAAATCGAAGAACAGACGGGTGGAGATTTCCATTCCGCGCGCCGATTAGTTTCCCGGTGGGCGCCGGTTCGCGGGAAGAGAATGCGGCCAACAAGGATACTGGCGCGATTTTCCGATTCGAGGGAATCGAAAAATCACTCGAGCGGTAAATTGGAGCGGTTGTTCATATGACTGTCGTCGCCTGGATCTGGATCGCCCTGAGCATCGTCGGCGCCCTTACCTTTTCGGCGCTGGTGTGGTTCGCCGGCCCGATCATTTCCATCGGTGACGCGCAGCCGTTCGAAGGTTTCTGGCTGCGCTTTGCGATTATCCTGATCGTCTGGATCATCGTCGCCGCCTCGATCGCCTACACGATCGTCAAGCGCCAGCGCGCCGCCGCGGCGCTCGAAAAAGCCTTGACCGAGCCCGTCGCGGACGAGACCGACGCGCCGATCCTCGCCGAAAAAATGCAGGACGCGCTCGCCACGCTGAAGAAAAGCAGCAAATCGAGCGCAAGCTATCTCTACGATCTGCCCTGGTATCTGATCATCGGGCCGCCCGGCGCCGGCAAGACCACGGCGCTCGTCAATTCCGGGCTCAAATTCCCGCTCGCCAACGACACGGCGGCGCGCGCGGTGCAGGGGGTCGGCGGCACGCGCTATTGCGACTGGTGGTTCACCGACGAGGCCGTGCTGATCGATACGGCGGGGCGCTACACCACCCAGGACTCCGACGCCAAGACCGATCGCAAGAGCTGGCTGTCGTTCCTCGCCATGTTGCGCGCCAACCGGCCGCGCCAGCCGATCAACGGCGTGCTGGTGGCGATCAGCATCGAAGACATTCTCAAGCTCTCGACGGCCGAGGTGAACGCGCATGCCGACGCCATTCGCAAGCGGCTGACCGAACTGCATGAAGAATTGAAGGTGAGCTTTCCCGTCTACGCCGTCTTCACCAAGATGGACCTGATCGTCGGCTTCACGCAATATTTCGCCGACCTCGACGAGGCCAAGCGTCGCGTCGTCTGGGGAGCCACCTTCCAGACCGCCGACAAGAAGGCCAACAATGTCGGCATGGTTCCCGCCGAAACCGATCTGCTCGTGCAGCGCCTCGCCGAGCGCATGCCCGAGCGCCTGCAGGACGAGCCCGACCTTCGGGCGCGCGCGATCCTGTTTGGCTTCCCCGCGCAGATCAGCGCGGTCAAGAAGCCGGTCTCCGACTTCCTCAACCGGATATTCGAGCCGACGCGCTATCAGACCAGCGCGACCTTGCGGGGATTCTACTTCACGTCGGGAACGCAGGAGGGCACGCCGTTCGATCAGGTGATCGGGGCGTTGCAAAAGAGCTACGGCGTCGAGAGCTTCGGCGCCGCCGCCTATTCGGGCGTCGGCAAGAGCTTCTTCCTGCACGACCTGCTGGCCAAGGTGGTGTTTGGCGAGGCGGGCTGGGTGTCGACCAATGTGGCGGCGGTGCGCCGCTCGTTCCTCGTTCGCGCCGCCGCCTTCTCCCTGATCGGGCTCGCGACGCTCGCAATTCTCGGCCTTTGGTGGATGAGCTATTCGCGCAACGCTACGCTCATCGCCGACACCGACCGCGCCGTGGACTCTTATGCCGCCGCCGCCGGGCCGCTGCTGAAACAGGACACGGTCGGCGATTCGGACCTGCGGCCGGTCTATGAGCGGGTCGACGGCCTGCTCAATCTGCCGACGGGCTATGCGACGCGGAACGCGGCGACGCCGGTCTCCCAGACATTCGGCCTGAGCCAGCGGCCGCGTCTCGATGCCGCGTCGCAGTCGGCCTATGATACGGCGCTGGAGCGCCTGATGCGGCCGCGCCTCGTGCTGCGGCTCGAGCAGCAAATCCAGAAGAACATCAATGACCCGACCTTCGTCTACGAGGCGCTCAAGGTCTATCTGATGCTGGGCGGCAAGGCGCCGAGCGTCGACAAGGATCTGATCGTCGACTGGTTCGCGCGCGACTGGGAGGAAAACATGTATCCCGGCGCGCCTTACCAGCAGGGCCGCGACCTGCTTCGCGCCCATCTGGTCGCCATGCTCGATCTCGACGGCGGCGAGATGCCCAAAATCTCGCTCAACGGGCCGCTGGTCGACCAGGCGCAGGCGACCCTGGCGCGCATGCGGGTCGCCGAGCGCGCCTACACGCTTCTCAAGTCCGAGGCGCATGGCGAGCCGATCGAGGATTGGATCGCTTCGCGGCGCGGCGGCCCCGACATGGCGCTGGTTTTCGAGGCGGCGAACGGCGCCAGTCTCGACACCGTCCGCGTCCCCGCGTTCTTCACCTATCAGGGGTTCTATCGCGCGCTTCTCGATCACATGACGACCATCGCCGACAAGATGCAGAAGGAGCAATGGGTGCTCGGCGCGTCGGGCGACCAGAGCGCCGTCAAGCAGCAATATGCGAGCATGATGCCGGATATCATCGATCTCTACGGCAAGGAGTTCATCGCGGCGTGGAATGTCGCGCTCGGCAATCTGGCGTTGCGCCCGCTGGTGGCCGACAAGCCGAAATATCTCGCCCTCAGCGCCGCCTCGGCGCCGACGTCGCCCGTCAAACAGATATTCGAATCGATCCGCGACGAAACATCGCTGACGCGCGAGCGGAAAGCGCCGGCGACCAATGCGCAGGGCGCCGCGGCGGAGGCCGGCGCGGCGCAGATATTGACAAGCCGTCTCAGCTCGACGGGCGGCCAGGCGCTTGCTCTGGCGATGAAGTCGCAGCGCAAGGCGGGCGACCCGACGCCCGAAGTTCCCGGCGCCTCGATCGAGGCCAATTTCAAGCCGTTCCAGGTGCTGCTGGACGGCGAGGCCGGTTCGCGGCCGGTCGACGCGCTGCTCGCCAACCTCAATGAGCTCTATCGCGGCTTGACCCTCGCGGCGACCAATCCAGCCCAGGCCAAACAAGCGATCGACCAGGTGCAGGTGCAGGTCGCCAGCTTGCGCAGCAACGTGACGCGGCTGCCGCAACCGCTCGCCGGCATGATGGACAAGGTCGCCAAGGATGTCGCCGGCGACGCCAACGACACGTCGGTCGCCCAACTCTCGCAGGCGCTCGCCGATCAGGTGACGGGCGCCTGTCAGCAGGTCACCGCCAATCGCTATCCCTTCGCCAAGAGCGATCGCGACGTGCCGATGGCCGATTTCGCGCGAATGTTCGCGCCGGGCGGCGTGATCGACCGCTTTTTCTCGACCAATCTGGCGCCGCTGGTCAACCTTTCCGGCAAGACGTGGACCTGGCGCCCGAACGCCAATCTGACCCGCAAGCTTTCCGACACGACGTTGCGTCAATTCCAGCAGGCCGCGGAAATCCGCGACGGCTTTTTCCCGACCGGCGGCAATCAGCCGACCATCAATCTTGAGGTCAAGCCCATTACGTTGAGCGGCGAGGCGCAGAGCGCCACTCTGTTGATCAACGGCGCCTCCGTCGCGGCGCAGCAGGGGACCAATGCGCCGACGACGGTGCAATGGCCGGGGGCGGGGGCGGGGGCCGCGTCGATCGCCATGCTTCCCGAAATGCCCGACCGCATTTCCAAGTTGGAGCGCACGGGCGCATGGGCCTTGTTCCGACTGCTCGACGCCGGTTCCGTGCTGCAGCGCGGCAATGCGGTGAGCGCGAGTTTCGTCGTCGGCGGACGCGAAGTGTCCTATCAATTCAGCGCTTCTTCGCTCAATAATCCGCTGAGCCTGCCCTCTTTACGTCAATTCAAATGCCCGAACGGGTTGTGAGGCCCGATGCCCGCTGGCCTTTACGGAAAGCTTCCGGCCAAGCGCGACTTCGTCGCGGCCAATGTGTCGCGACGCCTGCTTGAGGTTTGGGAACCCTGGCTTCAGGCGAGCGTGGCGACGTCGCGCCAGATGCTCGGCGAAGGCTGGCGCGACGTCTATAACAGCGCGCCGATCTGGCGCTTCTGGCTCGGCGCGAGCTTTTGCGGGGAGGCCGTGCTCGGCGCTTTGATGGCGTCGATCGACGGTGTCGGCCGGCATTTTCCGCTGACCGTCTTCGCGACGGAAGGCGAAGAGGGGCTGCCGCCGCCCGAACTCGACCCCAACAACGCCTGGTGCGAGGCCGCCGAAACAATTCTGCTCGACGCGCTGGCCCATGACGCGGACTACGAGGGCGTCGCGGCGGCGGTCCTCGCGATGGCGCCGCCTGCGACGCTGCCGCGCGCGTCCGAGATTTCCGGCATCACGCAACTTGCCGACGGCGCGGTCGTGGTGCGCGATTTCGGCGACGAGCTGGCCGTCGCCTTTCGCGCCGCGCGGCGGTTCGCCCATCGCCAGACTTTCGCGACCCAATCGTTCTGGTGGACGATCGGGGGCGAGGGCTTCCCGCCGACGGCGCTCGCGGCGACCGGTCTGCCGGCGCCGACGCGTTTCGCCGATATGCTCACCGGACTATTCGAGGACCCTCCTGCGCAATCCCCCTGAAAAATCGTCTCGGACGATCCTGTCTCGGCGCGTTCGCCCCGCGCCAAAGGGCCGCCTTGCCTGAAAATGCCGCAGAAAGATTTCGCCATGACCAGCCCATTCATTTGCAAGACGGCGACCGCCAGCCACGTCGGCAAGGTGCGCGAGGTGAACGAGGACAGCCTGCTCGCGCGGCCGGAGGTCGGCCTCTGGGTGGTCGCGGACGGCATGGGCGGCCATGGCGGGGGCGATCTGGCCAGCAGCGCGGTAGTCGCCGCGCTTGCGACGATCGAATCGCCCGACTCGGGCGCCGAGCTTCTCGCGCGGTTCGAGGATCGCATCATCCGCGTCAACGCCGATCTGCGCGCGCTCGCCCGATCGCGCGGAACGCGGGTCGTCGGCACCACGGTCGTCGCCATTCTCATTCACGGCGCCCACTACGCCTGCGTCTGGTGCGGCGACAGTCGCGCCTATCTGTTGCGCGGCGGCGTGTTGACGCAGATCTCGCACGATCATTCGGAAGTCCAGGACCTCATCGATCGCGGCATCCTCGAGCCGAAGGAAGCCAAGTCCTGGCCGCGACGCAACGTGATCACGCGCGCGCTTGGGACGGCCGATCAGGCGGCGCTCGAAATCGGCGATGGCCCGATTCTGCCCGGCGACCGGTTTCTCCTGTGCAGCGACGGGCTGACCAATCATGTCTACGACAGCGAAATAGCGGCGCTGCTCGGCGCGGACGAGCCGCAAAGGGTCTGCGCGCGTCTCATTTCCCTGACGTTGCAGCGTGGGGCGTCGGATAACGTTTCGATCATCGTGGTCGCTTGCGACTATGACACGCGAACCATCCGCGCCGACGCTTCCCGGTGGGCGCAGACGGCCGCCCAGAGCGCGCCCGATCGCGGCGTCGGGGCTGCGCGCAATCTCTGAACGCGTGACCGGGAATCGCGCAGTCGCTATGCGAATGCTCAGGATCGCCCCCTGAAGCGCGGATCGAACGCCTATGACGGAGGAGGAAGCTCGCTGTCCCCCTTTTCAGAACGTCACGTTGACACGCACGCCGAACACCGCTTCATCCTTGACCCTCTGGGTTGGGTCGTTCGGGTTGACGGCGCCGGCGCCCGGATTGACGACATATTGAATATCCGGCTGAATCTGCCACCACGGCGTGACCTGATATTGATAGGTCGCTTCAACGATGGTCTCATTGCGGCGCGCCGGCGAATAGACGCCGGGATCGTACAGGGCCGCATCAAGGCCGAGCCCGGCGGCGCTGGCGCCGACCTGCGCAAGGCCCATGCCGATGCCGAACGTGTCGTCGTTGCGCCCCGGCAACAGCCCGTGCATCGTGAGGCCGGCGTTGAGGCTGAAATCGATGAGATTGCGATCCTGCTGCGGCGCAATCGTCGGCCGCAGGAAGACGTTGATGTTGCGGCCTGGATCGTCGCGCCAACGATAGATCGTCTGGTCCGCGACGGCGTAGATCGCGTAGTCGCCGCGATGGGTCGCCGCGATCCCCGTGCTCGCCGGATTGGCGAGCGAAACGCCCATATTGTCGTAGTCGCCCGCTTCAATCAATTTGAAAGGATTTTGTGATTCGCTTTTGTCGCAGGCTGAGCGACGGAGGCGATTATGACGGCGAGCGAGAATTCTGTGAAGAAATATGTTGTGAGGTTGAG
>JBEKSH010000076.1:0-8097 GCA_049517235.1 Roseiarcus sp.
CTTCGCCGTTGACCGACGGCGGTAGCCCGATCATCGTAATCGCGCCCCATGTCGAGGCCGAGCAGGTGGCGCGGCTGCGGGGCTGGCGCGCGGCGCGCGACGAGAACGCGGTGCGCCGCGCGCTCGAGAGCCTGCGCAAGGCGGCCGTGGAGGGAGCCAACATCATGGAGCCCTCGATCGAAGCGGCCAAGGCGGGCGTGACGACGGGCGAATGGGGCGCGACATTGCGCGCCACTTTCGGCGAGTATCGCGCGCCGACCGGGGTCAGCCCGCTCGCCCGCCAAGAGGCGGCCGACCTCGAACAAGTGCGCGCCGACGTCGAACGGGTTTCGCTGAAGCTCGGCAAGCGGCTGAAGTTTCTGGTCGGCAAACCGGGTCTCGACGGCCATTCCAACGGCGCGGAACAAATCGCCGTGCGCGCGACGGATGCGGGAATGGACGTGGTCTATGACGGCATCCGCCTGACCCCCGCCGAGATCGTCGAACGGGCGAAGGAGGGCGTGCATTGCGTCGGCCTGTCGATCCTGTCGGGCTCCCATCTGGCGATGGCGTCCGAAGTGGTTTCCGGACTGCGCGAGGCCGGCCTTGGCCATATTCCCGTTGTGGTCGGCGGCATCATTCCGAAAGCCGACGCCGAGGAATTGCGTTCGCGAGGCGTGGCGGCGGTCTATACGCCAAAGGACTTCGCGATCAATCGCCTGATCGGCGAAATCGTCAAGCTGGTCGACGCGCGGACGGCTTGATCCGGCTCCGGACACGGCGCGCCGCCGCCGCGCCCGTTCATGCGAAAACGGGAAGGTCGGATCCGCCAGGCTTCGCCGCCTTCGCGGCTCGGGCGCTCGCCAGACCAACGGTCTACCTGCTTTTTTGAAGTCGCTGACGCGAACGTGAGTTCGCGACAGCCATTTGGTCTTGCCGCGATGGGCGCCCTCCGCCATGTTGCGGCGGCCGTCGACGCGCCGAGCCGTAAAGCGAAATCCCGGACTTCCGCGCGATGGCGTTGTCAAACCGAGAATCGCCGATGGATATGTCGCCGCCTAAAATAATGCCGCACGAGCAACGGCGCGATATTGTCATCGGCGTTCTGGTGGCGATGATGCTCGCCGCGCTTGACCAGACGATCGTCGCGCCGGCGCTGCCGACGATCGGCGCCTCGCTCGGCGACGCCGACTTCATGGCTTGGATCGTCTCGGTCTATCTGCTGACCGGCACGGCCGTGACCCCGCTTTATGGCAAACTCTCCGACATTCACGGCCGGCGTCCGGTCCTGTCTTTGGCCCTCGGCGTTTTTCTGACCGGCTCGGTCATTTGCGCGCTCGCGCCGAGCATGCTGGTCATCATTGTCGGCCGCGCCGTCCAGGGGCTTGGCGGCGGCGGCCTGGTGGCGCTTGCGCAGACGGTGATCGCCGATATCGTTCCGCCCCGCGAACGCTCCCGCTACGTCGTCTACATCTCGACGGTCTGGGCGACATCGAGCGTCGCTGGCCCGATCCTGGGCGGCTTTTTCGCGCAGCATCTTTCGTGGTCCCTGATTTTCTGGATCAACCTGCCGATCGGCGCTGTCGCCTTTGTCATGACCCATTATCGGTTGCGGGGGTTGCCGCAGATCAAGCGCGATCATCGCCTGGATGTGTCGGGCGCGGCGCTGATCATGGGGGCGACCGTGGCGTTCATGCTGGTCCTGACCCTGGGCGGCGCGCGCCTCGCCTGGACTTCGCCGATCATTCTGGCGCTTGGCGTCGCCGCCGGCGTTCTCGCGGCGGCGCTGATCGTCCATCTCCGGCGCGCGCCCGAGGCGCTGATCCCCCTCGACATTTTTCGCAATGAAGTCGTTGGCACGGCGACAGCGTCAATCTTCTTCTCGATGTTCGCCTTCATCGGCTCGACTGTCTATCTGCCGATCTATCTCGAATTCGTGATCGGCGAGGACTTGACCGTCGCGGGCGCCGGCCTCATCGCCCTGGTCGGGGGCAGCGTCATCGGCGCCACGATCGCGGGTCGCGCCATGCCCCGCCTGGTCCATTACAAGCGCATCGCCGTTGTTGGATTGTGTTTGGCCATCGGCGCATTGGCTTTGCTGTCCGTCTTCGCATCCAGCCTCAATCTGTGGACGGCCGAGGCTCTGGTTCTCGCCTTGGGCCTGGGGGTCGGCCCGTTGTTTCCGACGGCCACCGTTTGCGTCCAAAACGCCGTCGATCAGCGGGATCTCGGCATAGCCACCGCGACGCTCGCCTTCTTGCGCACGTTCGGCAGCGCCCTGGGGGTTGCGCTGATGGGCGCGGTGGTCATCGGATTTGGCGTCGTCACCGCCACCGGTCTGTCTCAAACCGGCGGGGCGTTCGATCCGGAAATGGCCAGGCGGGCAGGGCTCGCCTTCACCGTGATGTTCGCGTTGCAGGGACTGGCCCTGGCGATCAGCCTCGCCTGCTTTCTGATGATGGAGGAAAGGCCGCTGCGAGGCTCAACGCCAAACGTCGCCGCGCTGGCCGAGTGACCGATCGCGGCCTCCGGCTCACGCCAGGTACTGGCCGCCGTTGGCGCTGAGCGTCGACCCGGTGATGAAGCCGGCTTCGTCGGAGGCCAGAAAGACCACGCAGCGCGCGATCTCTTCGGGTTGGCCGAGGCGGCGCACCGGGATTTGCGGCAGGATCGACTTTTCGATCACCTCTTTGGGCACCGCCATCACCATTTCGGTCGCGATATAGCCGGGACAGACCGCGTTGACGGTCACGCCCTTGCTGGCGTTTTCCTGCGCCAGCGCCTTGGTGAAACCGAGATCGCCAGCCTTGGACGCGGAATAGTTGACCTGGCCCATCGCGCCCTTTTGACCGTTGATCGAGGATATATTGATTATTCGCCCAAAATTGCGCTCGCGCATCCCCTCGATGACCGGGCGGCACATGTTGAACAGCGAATTGAGGTTGGTGCTGATGACCGCGTACCATTGTTCCGGCGTCATCTTGTGGAACATGCCGTCCCTGGTGATTCCGGCGTTGTTGACCAGCACTTCGACCGGGCCGATGTCTTTTGCGACCTGCGCGAGGCCGGCGACGCAGGCGTCATAATCGGCAACGTCCCATTTATAGGTCGGGATGCCCGTCTGGGCGGCGAACTTCGCAGCGGCTTCGTCATTGCCGTGGTAGTTCGCCGCGACGCGGTAGCCCTCGGCGGCTAACGCCTTTGAGACGGCCGCGCCAATGCCGCGCGTGCCGCCGGTGACAACTGCTACCCTCGCCATCGTTTCCCCCTTGTCGACGTTCTTCGCACGCGTTCATGCATTGACGCGGCGCCGATTTCATTTCTCTTCGCACGTCCGACAAACGGCGGCCGGACTCAACCGTCGCCTAACGTTCGACTGTCATGGCGATGCCCATGCCGCCGCCGATGCACAGCGTCGCCAGCCCCTTCTTGGCGGCGCGGCGCTGCATCTCGTGCAACAGCGTGACGAGAATGCGCGCGCCCGAAGCGCCGATGGGATGCCCAAGGGCGATCGCGCCGCCGTTCACGTTGACGATGGCCGTGTCCCAGCCCATGTCCTTGTTGACCGCGATCGCCTGGGCCGCGAAAGCCTCGTTGGCCTCGATCAGATCGAGATCGCCAACCCTCCATCCGGCCTTTTCCAGGGCCTTGCGCGATGCGGGGATCGGGCCCGTGCCCATGATGGCGGGGTCGACGCCGGCCGTCGCCCAGGAAACGATGCGGGCGAGCGGCGTGAGGCCGCGCTTCTCGGCCTGTTGCGCCGTCATCAGCACCACCGCCGCCGCGCCGTCGTTCAGGCCGGAGGCGTTGCCCGCGGTCACCGAGCCATCCTTGGAGAAGGCCGGCTTCAACTTGGCCATCGATTCGTAGGTTGCGCCAAGGCGGATGTATTCGTCGTCGGACACAATGATGTCGCCCTTGCGGGACGCCACGGTGAAAGGGGTGATCTCGTCCTTGAAGCGCCCCGCTTTCTGCGCCGCCTCGGCCTTGTTTTGCGAAGCCAGAGCAAATCGGTCCTGGTCCTCGCGGCTTATCTGCCATTTTGCGGCGATGTTCTCCGCTGTATTCCCCATGTGATAGCCGTGGAAGGCGTCGATCAACCCGTCTTTCAACATCGTGTCGATCAGTTTCAATTCCCCCATTTTCACGCCCGAGCGCAGATAGGCGCCGTGCTGGGCCTGCGACATCGATTCCTGACCGCCGGCGACGATGATCTCAGCGTCGCCATTGCCGATTTGCTGCAGGCCAAGGGCGACCGCGCGCAACCCGCTGCCGCATAATTGGTTCAGCCCGAAGGCGGTCTTTTCCTGAGGCACGCCGGCCTTCATCGCCGCCTGACGCGCCGGATTCTGTCCTTGTCCGCCCGAGAGGATTTGCCCGAGGATCACTTCGTCGACCTCGGCCGCCTCGATTTTGGCCAGTGCGATGGCGGACTTGACGGCGGCGGCGCCAAGCTCATGCGCCGCGGTGTTGCCGAAAGCGCCGTTGAACGAGCCGACCGCCGTTCTCGTGGCGCTGACGATGACAATGTCTGTTGCCGACATGGAGTGCTCCTGGACAAAATGAAAGCCTCGCCGATCCTCGACCGGCGGGCGGCGTCACCTGTGCTTATAGTCGTTCTTCGGCGCCTGCGAAACGAGCCCTTGAAAAGATTCGAAGGACCCTATCCCATTTTTCGAGCGTCTCATCCGGCAGGTCATTGACAAATATCATTGAAAAATGGCGTTCTGATTCAACCGCCCCTGCGAATCCCGTTTCGGCGACGCACAAAACGGCCTATCGTGCAATTCGGCCCGCCGGGGCGGGCTCGGACGCGGAACCTAATCGCCATGACCAACTCAACTGTGCCGATCACTATCAAGAAATACGCGAACCGCCGTCTGTACAACACAGCGTCCAGCGCTTACGTAACGTTGGCCGATCTGGCCAAGATGGTGAAATCCGGCGAAGACTTCGTCGTCTTCGACGCCAAGTCCGGGGAGGACATCACCCGCTCGGTCCTGACCCAGATCATTTTCGAGCAGGAGGGGATAGAGGGGCAGTCGCTGCTTCCCACGACGTTCCTGCGCCAACTCATCCGGTTTTATGGCGACAGCGTTCAGGCGCTGTTGCCGAGCTATCTGCAATTTTCGATCGATCGCTTCACCGGCGATCAGCAAAAATTTCGCGAGGAAGCGACCCGCGCCTTCGGCGCCTCGCCTTTTGCCGCTTCGTCGCTCAGCGCGCTCGAGGAATTGACCAGGAAGAACCTTGCGGCGTTCCACCAGGCCTTGGGCATGTTCACACCGTTCGTCGGGCCCTTGCCGGCGCCGGTCGACGCCGCGCCGGCCAGCGCGCCCGCCACGAGCGCGGATCTCGACGAGTTGAAAAATCAGCTCTCCGAAATGCAGCGGCGGTTGGACAGCCTCGCCGATAAGCGGTGACGCAAGATTTCTGGTCTGCACAATGGCGCTGCGCGGCGCCGCCGCGGGATGCGCTATCGGCCGGCGACGGCCAGAGTCTGGGCGTCGCTTGGCGGCGCGGGGATTTCCGCGCGTCCGAAATGATATCCCTGGAGATAGTCGATGCCCCAGTCGGTAAGGATGCGCGTGGCTTCAGCGTCTTCGACCCACTCGGCGACGGTTTCGACGTTGAGATGGCGCGCCAGCTCGACGAGCGTGCGCACGAAGAAGCGATCGTCGGCCGATCGCGCAATGTTCTGAACGAAGGCGCCGTCGATCTTGACGACGTCGACGCCAAGCCCGCGCAGGCTGCGAAATGAAGTGTGTCCGGCGCCGAAGTCATCCATCGCAATTTTAGCGCCCAATTTCTTCATCCTGCCGAAAATCTGCGCCGTGAGCGCGATGTCGGCGATGGCCACGGTTTCGGTGATCTCGATGATGAGCCGGCCGGCGGCGCCCGGGTGGGTGGTCAACGCCTGAGCAAAGCGGTCGATCCAACCGGCGTCATGCAGCGTGGCGGCCGAGACATTGACCGAAACGCGCAAATCCGGTTCCGCCGCCACGCGCTGGAGCGCCAGCTCCAGCACGCGGTGGTCGATCTGAGCGACAAGGCCGACCTTTTCGGCGATCGGAAGGACGACGGCCGGCCCGATTATCCCGCCGTCGCGACGCCGCAGGCGCAACAAGGCTTCGAAAAACGGCTTTCGGCCCGGAATTGTCGGAACAACTGGCTGGTAGGCCAGAACAATCCGCCGCTCGTTCAGCGCGCTGACGATTTCATCGCTGACGGAAAGCGTTTGCATGCGCGCATGATCCGGCGCAACGTTCGGCGCGAACAGCAAACAGCGGTCCGCGCTGGTCTTGCAGGCCAGATCGTAGGCTTCCTCGGCGCGCTGCAGCAACGCATGAGCGCCGCGGCCGTGCTCGGGCGCCAACGCGCCGCCGATCCTCAGGGTGACGTCGATCGGTCCGGCGGAGGTTGCGATAGGCTCCTTCGACACGGCGCGCAGCAGTCGGCGCGCCGCGCTCGTGGCTTGTTCGGCGTCGCCGCCATCCAGAATGAACACGAATTTGCCCCCGAGGTAGCGGGCGAGCATATCCGTTTCCCTGACGTTGCCGCCGACGCGGCGAGCGACGCCGACGATCGCCGCGTCGGCGGCGTCGTAGCCATATCGCTGGTTGATTTCGGTCAGCTTCTCGACGCCCAGGACGAGCACCGCCAATTGCGAGCGGCGCCGGGCGACGTCCGCGCAGGCGGAATTGAGATGTTCGACGAGATGGCTGCGGCTGTAGGCGCCGGTGAGCGGGTCGCGTTTGGACGCGGAAAAAACCGATCCGCCGGACTGGCCGGACCCCGCCACGATGCGCAAGACGCCGTGCGCCCGCGCCGGACGACCGGCGCCGTCGGCGAACCAGCGGCCGATATCCTCGACCGCGATTTTGGCGCCGTCATGCCTGAGCAAGCTGTAGAGCGCGCGATAGGGCGCGCCTTCGCTCTTGTCGACGGCGGCGGAGCCCTTGATCGCCTGAAAGCGCGAAGTTTCGGAGTTCGCCGTCACCAGCTCGGCGAAGGCGCCGCCGCTGCCCAGGGCGCTTGCCGGAAACGCCGAAAGCACCTCGCCGACGTTCGCCCCCCAGGAAAGGCGGTCGGTCAGCATATCCCAGTCGTAGATGACCGCGCTGATCGAATTGAGAACGTCGCGCGCATCGGGCGGAGTGACCGGGCGGTCGAGCGCGGCGGCCGACGGCGCATCCCATGATCGGCGCAGCGGCGGATCGCTCGATTCCCCGAGCCGCTTGCCGCGGATGAGGCTCCTGGTCCCTGCCGTCTCGAATGCTTTCATCGGGATCCGCTCCCAAGGCTCCTGCGCCAGCGCGCGTCGCTGAATGGCTACCGCGATAGAGCTTAGGATAAGGCTTCCGATGATGGCGGGAGGAGGTTAATGGCCCGTGTAATCCAACAGAGGCGGTTCGGCCTCGCCGCCCGCGCCGGCCGCCGTCGGCACGATGGCCGGACTGTGGCGTGACGGGCGCCGACCCAGGCTCGGGCCTTTTTCGGGCGGCGGATTCCTAAAATCGATCTTTGCGGGTCCGCAGTTCGGCGAATACGGCCGCCGGATCGGCGCCCATCATGCCAAGCGCGGCCTGAACTTCCGGCTCCTCGGCGCGCAGGAACGGATTGGTCGCCAGTTCCAGAGTCATCGTCGTGGGCAAGGTGGCCTGACCAGCCGCGCGAAGCCGGGCGATCTCTTCGACCCGGCCCTTCAGCACGACATTGTCCGGTTCGACGGTCACCGCGAAGCGGGCGTTGGCCTGGGTGTATTCGTGTCCGCAATAGATCTCGGTTTCGCCGGGGAGGCGGTCGGCGAGCTTGCTCAGCGAGTCCCACATCACGCTGAGCGGCGTCTCGAACACGCGTCCGCAGCCGAGCGCGAACAAGGTGTCGCCGCAAAACGCGATTTCGTCCTCGGCGAACCAATAGCAGATATGCCCCGCCGTATGGCCGGGCGTTTCGATCACGCTGGCCGCGATCTCCCCGACTTGCGCATAGTCGCCCTCGCTCAACGGGACGTCCAGCGCGCCGATGCGCGAGGCCTCCCTGGCGGGACCGGCGATGCGCAGCCTTGGAAAGCGCGCCTTCAGCCCGGGAACGCCCTGGATGTGATCGGCGTGATGA
>JBEKSH010000077.1:0-8497 GCA_049517235.1 Roseiarcus sp.
GATCCTCGTTGGAACCCTGCATGCTTAGCGATTGACAAACAATTTTCAAATGAACTTGAGCGGCTAGAGGAGACCTACGCGACAAGATCCGGATTCGTGGACCGCGCCACCCACCTCCTGCTCGTGGCGCGCCGCCGACAGGCTGTGGCGGAGAGTAAGTTGGAGCCATCACCCCGCACTTAAGCTAGGATTGTATATTTTGCGGTTCTGCCTATCGATCCGACCGAAGAGGGCCCTTTATGCGCCCCTTATGCTCACCCCCGATCTTCGGCATGGACCCTTTATGCGGTTCGGGCGCAGGGTCTCGTCCGCGGCGAACCAAGTGAGCCGCGTTTGGAATGAGATCATGCGGAGCGCATCCCCTAACGGGGCGTGCTTCGGAGAAGGGGGTCGTAAGCGCGCCGCCAGGCGGACCGGCGCATCGATCCTGATGATCTTCGATGTGGCGCAGGTCCTTGCGATCGCGGTTTGATCGCGCAATTCCGCCCCGGACCGCCGCGCCCATTACCGATGGAGCGTTTGTTGTTCAACACCAGTCTCGAAACCAGCCTCGAACCAGAAGAAGTCCCTCCAGAACCACTATCTTTCTTGCTGGGCCGCGATCATGGCGGCCACTGGATTGTCCAGGAAACCCACGGCCTTTGCGGCGGACTGTTCGCCAGCAAAGATGCGGCGATCCGCTTCGCCAAGTTCGAGAGCGCTGACCGCGAAAGCGTCATCCGCCTCACCCCAGATCCCATCGAATTGAACTGTTCGTCCTAACCGCCGCTGCGCGCCGGCGCGGCGCTTGCGATGCATCAATGCATAAGGACGCAAAAGCGATGGACATAAAATCGTTTCAGAACGACATCGCCCTAGCTCGCGCAACCGGCGGGGGGACAAGGTCGCCGGCAGGGCGCGAGCCTAGATGCGTCAAGGTCGCCGCCGAGGCGGTGCGCGACGCGCTTGCGGGTCGGCGCGCGGCGCGGCGTGAATGCGTCGCGGCCAAGCGCGGGCTGAAGGAGGCGACTTGATGTCTGCGACATTCGTCGGCTGGCTGCAAATCGTCCTGGTGCTGGCCCTGGTGGTTGGTCTGGCGCACCCGCTCGGAAGCTTCATCGTCGAACTGTTCGAGGGAAGGCGCACCTTTTTGTCGCCCGTGGTGGGGCCCGTGGAGCGCGGTATCTATCGCCTCGCCGGGATCGACCCGGCGATCGAGCAGGAATGGCTCCCCTATACGCTCTGCATGTTGATTTTCGTCGCCGGCTGCTTCGTCCTGCTCTACGCCCTGCTGCGGCTGCAGAATCTGCTTCCCCTGAACCCGCAGGGGTTCGACGCCGTCCCGCCCGATCTGGCGTTCAATACGGCGATCAGCTTCATCACCAACGCCAACTGGCAAGCCTATGGCGGCGAGACGACGATGAGCCATCTGACACAGATGCTCGGTCTGACCGCAAACAACTTCCTCGATTCGGCGGTCGCGACGGCCCTGGTGATCGCTGTCATCCGGGGCATCGCGCGCGGCGGATCAAAGACCATCGGCAATTTTTGGGTCGATCTGACGCGCGCCACGCTCTATCTCTATCTGCCGCTCTCGGTCGTCGTCGCGCTCGCCTTCGTGGCGCTCGGCGTTCCGCAGACGCTCCAGGGCTCCGTCGAGGCGACGACGCTCGAGGGCGCCAAACAAGTGATATCGCTCGGACCGGTGGCGAGCCAGGAGGCGATCAAGCTGATCGGCACCAATGGCGGCGGCTTCTTCAACGCCAATTCCGCTCATCCGTTCGAAAACCCCAACGTCTGGTCGAACATGCTGCAGGCGTGGTCGATGCTCGTCGTCCCCGTCGCGCTGGTTTTCGCCTTCGGGCGCCTCGTCGGCGATCCGCGCCAGGGCCGCGCGCTTCTCTACACGATGGGCATATTCTTCCTGCTCGGCCTGGCGGTCCTCTATTACGCGGAGGCTGCCGGGAATCCAATCCTGACAGCGCTCGGAGTCGATCCCTCGCTCGGCAATTTGGAGGGCAAGGACCTGCGCTTCGGTCAGGCGCACGCCTCGCTGTTCGCCGCGGCGACGACCGGAACCGGCACCGGCGCGGCCAATGCGACCTACGATTCGATGACGCCGTTGGGCGGCGCCGTGCCCCTGTTCTTCCTGCTGATCGGCTGCATCACGCCGGGCGGCGTCGGCACCGGTCTCTACGATATGCTGTTGATCTCAATCATCGCGATCTTCATCGCCGGGTTGATGGTCGGGCGCACGCCGGAGTATCTCGGCAACAAAATCGAGGTGCGCGAGATGAAGCTGGTGATGTATGCGTTCCTCGTCGCGCCCTTCTTCATTCTGGGCTTCGGCATGATCGCGGCGATCGCCAAATTCGCGCTCGACAGCCTTGGCAATTCCGGCCCGCACGGCCTGACCGAGATCATCTACGCTTATGCCGCCACGGCGTCCGACAACGGCTCGGCGTTCGGCGGCCTCACGGCGAATACGCCCTGGTTCAACACGTCGACGGGCCTCGCCATGTTGGCCGGCCGCTTGATGCATGCCGTGCCAGTGATGGCGCTTGCCGGGTCGTTGGCCCTAAAAACGCGCGCCGCGCCCTCGATGGGAACCTTCCCGACGCATGGGCCGCTGTTCGTCGGCCTGCTGGTCGGCGTCATCATAATCGTCGGGCTGTTGACTTATTTCCCGGCGCTGGCGCTCGGCCCGATCATCGAGCATCTGCTGATGCTCGGCGGCAAGACGTTCTGACGCCATCGCGCGGCCCAACATTCGTCGGCTGGCGGAGGGCCGACGATTTGGGTCCGTTCTTCTCGTCATTGTTTGATCTGCCTCAACGCGTGTCAACGGCTGAGGCAGTGTTCTAAAAGTAGCGGATAACACGTCGCCGGGCTCTCGCTCGCCGGGGACGCGGCGAACAGCCGATCTTTATGACTTCTTTATACAAAGCACCGCCGAAACGAATTGCTCCTTTATAACCATCCGATGTAATCGACTAACAAGTCATCGAATAAAAGTGCAATTTGCGGCAAACCAGTCGTTCAAACTCTTGATGTGTCAATACTATCCCTTTTCACGAAAGAAGAGGGGAGGCGTTGTCGCGCGCGCCGTTGGACAGGGTCGGTCCTAATCTAGGGGAAGTCGCATGGTGTTCACCATCCTCATGTTCTTTGTGTTGATCCTCTCCTTTGCCGCGATGTTCGGCTTTGTGAAGTTCGCGGAGAACGTCATCGCCAAGCCGCAGCTCGCGCCGTTGAACGACAACGCAGCCGCAAAGACCGCGGACGGCGGAAAATCTCTTTGAAAGTCAGCATCATCGGGTCGGCCGCGCCGCCCGGAACGCAAAGGGGATCGCGATGTTGTCGGTCTATATTCTCGCTCTGCTCGTCCTGCTTTTGGTGATTTACCTGTTCTACGCGGTCATAAACCCCGAAAAATTCTGACCCCTAAGCGCAGAAGCCCTCAAGCTTCGAAGGAGTTCCCATGACTGCCTCCGGTTGGCTGCAGATCATCATCACCCTGGCCGCAATCTTCCTGCTCAGCATTCCGACAGGCCGCTACATGGCCCGGATCAACATGGGCCAGAAGACGAGGTTCGACCGGTTCTTCGATCCGATCGACAACGCCATCTATTTCCTCATCGACCGCAAGGTGACGAGCCAGGCGATGACGTGGAAGGTCTACACCTTTCATATGCTCGCGACCAACATGGTCATGGCGCTGATCATCTTTGCGATTTATTCGTTCCAGGATCACCTGCCGCTCAACCAGCTGGGCTTCTCCGGGATGGAGCCCTTCCAGGCGTTCAATACGGCGGTCAGCTTCATCACCAACACCAACTGGCAGAGCTACGGCGGCGAGTCGACGCTGTCGAACTTCAGCCAGATGGGCGGCATCACCTTCCCGATGTTCACCTCGGCGACGACGGGCTTCGTCGTCGCGATGGCATGGATTCGCGCCTTCACCGTCAAGAACGGCGGCAGCGATCTCGGCAATTTCTATCGGGATTTCATCCGCTTCATCACGCGCGTTCTGATGCCGGTCTGCTTTGTGATCGCACTCGTGATGATCGCTTCGGGCTGTGTCCAGACCTTAGATGCGAGCATTACCGCGCATAGTCTGCAAGGCGCCGATCAGACGATCGTCGTGGGGCCCGTCGCCTCGCAGGGCACGATCGAGCTCATCGGCACGAACGGCGGCGGATTCTACAATGTCAACGCCGCGCATCCCTTCCAGAATCCGACGCCGATCACCAACATCATCCTGATCGTGCTGATGGCGCTTCTGCCGGCCTCGATCATCGTGACCTTCGGCGAGATGATCGGCAACCGTCGCCAGGGCTGGGTGCTCTATGGCGTGATGGGTTCGCTGATGGTGCTGTTCCTGCTGCTCTGCGTTCTTCCCGAGCAGCACGGCACGCCGATGCTGGCGGGCGCCGGCGTCGAGAGCGCCGCGACCGTCGACCAGCCCGGCGGCAACATGGAAGGCAAGGAAGTTCGCTTCGGCATTTCCGGCAGCGGCTTGTTCGCGGCGGTCACGACGGCCTTCACGACCGGCGCGATCAACTCCGCGCATGACAGCTACACGCCGCTCCCCGGCATCTCGATGTTGGGCCAGATGATGCTGCAATGTGTGTTCGGCGGCAAGGGCGTCGGCTTCCTCAACGGGTTGATCTACGGCATCATCGCCGTGTTCGTGGCGGGGCTGATGGTCGGGCGCACGCCCGAGTTCCTGGGCAAGAAGATCGAGAAGCAGGAGATCATCCTGGTCTCGCTCGCCCTGCTCATCCATCCGCTGGTCATCCTGACGCCGACCGCCTGGTCGATGCTGGCGCCCTACGCCCTGTCCTCGCTCGGCAACAACGGCATGCATGGGTTCTCCGAGGTGCTGTACGCCTTCAGCTCCGGGGCCGCGAACAACGGCTCGGCCTTTGCCGGCCTCAACGCGAATACGCCCTGGTTCAACCTGGCGATCGCGGCGGTCATCTTCCTCGGCCGCTACCCCGCGATCATCTTCCTGCTGGCGGTCGCCGGTTCGATCGCGCGCAAGCCGACCACGCCGGCGACGACCAGCACGCTGCGGACCGATACGGTCGCGTTCGGGGTGTTCTGGTTCGCGACGATCCTGATCGTGGGCGCGCTGACCTTCTTCCCCGCGCTCGTCCTGGGACCAATCGCCGAGTTCTTCGCGATGAAGAGCGGGCTCACCTTCTAGCCATCGCACTCGGCCCAAAGGTCGTTGCTGGAGACAAGTTATGGCACAGAAACCACAAACTACCCCGAAGAGCGGCGCGCTCGGCCCGCAATTTCGCGGCGTGCAGCCGCCAAGCGCCTACACCGCCGATCTGCTGTGGCAGGCCTTCAGGGAATCGCTTGGCAAGTTCGACCCGCGCGTCCAGGTCCGCAATCCGGTGATGTTCGTCGTCTGGCTCGGAGCGCTGCTGACCCTCGCGCTGACGTTCGTTCCGGACCTGTTCGGACCCTCGGGCGCCTCGCGCGTCTACAATGGCGTCGTGACGATTATCCTCGTCCTGACGGTGTGGTTCGCCAACTACGCCGAGGCGCTCGCCGAAGGCCGCGGCAAGGCGAAGGCCGCCGCGTTGCGGAAGACCCGGTCGGACCTCCATGGGAACCGCGTGCTCAAGGACGGCCGGGTGGAGACCGTCCTGGCGACGGACCTGCGCAAGGGCGACATGGTCCGGGTGGAGAAGGATAACATCATCCCGGCCGACGGCGAAGTCATCGAGGGCGTCGCCTATGTCAACGAATCCGTCATCACCGGTGAATCCGCGCCGGTGCTGAAGGAGACGGGAACCGACATGTTTTCGTCCGTCACCGCCGGGACGACGATCATCTCCGATTGGCTGCTGCTGCGCGTCACCACCAACCCCGGAGACACGTTCCTCGACCGGATGATCCGCCTCGTCGAAGCCGCCAAGCGGCAGAAGACCCCCAACGAGATCGCGCTCACCGTGCTGCTGTCGATTCTGACGTTGATCTTTGTCATCGTCGTTGCGACGATCGCGCCGGTGGCGACCTATCTGCAGGCGCAGATCAACGTCGCCGATCTGGTCGCGCTGCTCGTCGCGCTGATCCCCACGACGATCGGCGCGCTGCTCTCGGCCATCGGCATCGCCGCCATCGACCGCACCATGCGGTTCAACGTGCTGGCCATGTCGGGCAAGGCGGTCGAAGCGGCGGGCGACGTCCAGACGCTGATCCTCGACAAGACCGGCACGATCACCACCGGCGATCGCCAGGCCAACGATTTCATCGCGGTGGCGGGGCGTCAGCAGAAGGACCTGCTTCAGGCCGCGTTCCTGGCGTCCTATTTCGATACCACGCCGGAGGGCCGATCCGTCATTTCGTCGAGCGTCGCGCGCGGCGCTCAGCCGTCGACCGGACTGGACCAGGCGAAGGGTCTCGACTTTTCGGCGCAGACGCGTATGAGCGGAATCGACCTTGCCGACGGCAGAATCATCCGCAAAGGCGCGGTGAGCGCGGTCATTCGGCATGTAGCCGACAACTTCCATGCTTCGGCGCCGGCCGATCTTCAGAGGATCGCCGACCAAGTGTCCCAACAGGGAGCGACGCCGCTCGCCATCAGCGTCAACAGCGACATTCTGGGCATCGTCGTTCTCTCCGACACTTTGAAGCCGGGCATTCGTCAGCGCATCGAGCAACTGCGCAAGATGGCGATCCGCACGATTATGGTGACCGGCGACAATCCGATCACCGCGCGAACCATCGCGGCCGAGGCGGGCGTCGACGAATTCATCGCCGAAGCGAAACCCGAGGAGAAACTGATCCTCGTTCGCCGCGAGCAGGCCGAGGGACGGCTTGTCGCGATGACCGGCGACGGCACCAATGACGCGCCGGCGCTGGCGCAGGCCGACGTGGGTCTCGCCATGCATTCGGGAACGATGGCGGCCAAGGAGGCGGCCAATCTGGTCGACCTCGATTCCGATCCGACCAAGCTCACCGACCTCGTCGCGATCGGCAAGCAGATGTTGATTACGCGCGGCGCGCTGACCACCTTCTCCATCGCCAACGACGTGGCGAAATACTTCGCCATCATTCCGGCGATGTTCATCGTCGCGCTTCCCGGTCTGGCGGCGTTGAACATCATGGGACTGGCGACGGCGCACAGCGCGATTCTTTCGGCGCTGATCTTCAACGCGCTGATCATTCCGCTGCTCATCCCGTTGGCGCTGCGCGGCGTGCGGTTCCGCGTCGAAACCGCAGAAAGCCTGTTTTCCCGCAACTTGTGGGTCTACGGCGTCGGCGGCCTCATCGCGCCCTTCATCGGCATCAAGCTGATCGATCTGCTGATTGCCCCGCTGGTTTGAAAGGAAATCGACATGCTCAGCTATGTTAGTGGCGCGGTGCGCGCTTCCCTGGTGACGTTCGTGCTCTGCGGCTTCGCCTATCCCCTCGCCGTCACCGGGGTCGGCCAAGCGGTGATGTCCTATCAGGCCAACGGCAGTCTCGAAAAGACCGCCGATGGTCAGATCCTGGGCTCCCGGCTGATCGGACAGCTATGGACCGACCCGCAGTGGTTCCATGGCCGTCCGTCGGTGACCCAGACGCAGGATCCCGCCCATCCCGACGATCCCTCGAAGACGATTGACGCGCCCTACAACGCCGCCAACACGGTGGCCTCCAATCTGGGACCGACCAGCAAGGCGCTTTCGGACCGCTTGACCGCCGACCGCAAGACGTTCGACGAGGCGCGGCCGGACATGGCTGGCAAGGCGCTGCCTTCGGACGTGCTGACGAGTTCGGCTTCCGGCCTCGATCCCGACATCACGCCGGCCAATGCGGCCCTTCAGGTTCAACGCGTCGCCCAGGCTCGCGGCGCGCCGCCGGATCAAGTTGCGGCTCTCGTCGCGCAGCAGACCACGTCGCGCAGCCTTGGAATCTTCGGCGAACCGCGTGTCAACGTGCTGGAGCTCAATCTGGCGCTGGAGCAAGCCTTTCCGAAGAAATAGCGGCGGTTCCGGACCCGAGCGCGCGTGAATGCGAACGGTGGGGCGACGTCCAGACCTTGGCCCGAGCGGATCAACGTCAATGTCGACACGCACGAAGGCGCACAAGGACCGAATCCTTGTCGTTTCTTCGCGGCCGATGTCGCGGCCGCAATCCGGACCCACGCCGCGCTTTCTCCGCAATTGGTGGTCCTCGATCTCGACCTCCCCGGATTGAGCGGCCGCGATGCGATTCTCGAGACGCGCCGTTGGTCCGATGTTCCCATGGTCGTGCTTTCCGGTCAGCACACGGAAGCCGATCTGGTCGCCGCGCTCGATCTTGGCGCGGACGACTATGTCGAGAAGCCTTTCCGCGCCGCCGAATTGCTGGCGCGCATCCATTCCGTGCTTCGTCGCGGCCTCAAGGCCAAAGGCGAGGAATCGGTCTACCATTGCGGGGCCCTGGAAGTGGATGTCCTTGACCACGTCGTCACCCGCGCCGGCGAGCCGATCAGATTGACGCCGACGGAATTCGAAATCCTGTCGCTTCTCGT
>JBEKSH010000078.1:0-8078 GCA_049517235.1 Roseiarcus sp.
AGGAAGGCGGCGGGATCGGCGATGGGCGGCAGATCGACGACGAAAGTGTCGAAGTCGTCATGATCGTGCGCCTCCTGCGCATCGTGATGGGAGGGACGCAGTGCAAGATCGCTTTCAACGGCCGCCCCGACGCCGAGCAGGACATCGGGGTCGACCCGCCCTTCCTGCGTCTCGATGATCTTCACGGCGCGCGGGACGGCTTGCCCGATATCGGCGCGGATTCGCGCGAGGTCCCGCGCGCTCGACAGATCGGTCTTGTTGAGGACGATCATGTCGGCGCAGAGCAATTGATCGACATAGACCTCCTCAAGCGGATTGTCGTGATCGAGCGAGGGGTCGGCGCGGCGTTGGCGGGCGATTTCCTCGGGATCGTCGGCGAATCGGCCCTCGGCGACGGCGCCCGCATCGACGACGGCGATCACGCCGTCGACCGTCAGCCTGGCGCGAAGCTCGGGCCAATCGAACGCCTTGACGAGCGGTTTTGGCAGCGCAAGGCCGGACGTCTCGACGATGATGTGCTCGGGTTTCGGATTGCGCGCGAGCAGCGCGGCGATCGCCGGGGCGAAATCGTCGGCCACCGTGCAGCAGATGCAGCCGTTGGTCAGTTCGACGATGTTCTCTTGCGGACAGGAGGTCGCGCCGCAGGATTTCAGGATATCGCCGTCGATCCCGACGTCGCCGAATTCATTGATGATGAGGGCGAGCCTTCGTCCACGCACATGCGTCAGCACATGGCGGATCAACGTGGTCTTGCCGGAACCCAGAAAGCCCGTGACGATCGTGACAGGCGTTTTGGCAAGCATGTTCAGGCTCCTTCGATCGATTCCGGCAACGGCGGCGCGCGCGAAACGACACCCTTGCGAAACGACTTCGGCCGCTCCCGCCAGGGAATGAGGCCATCATCCGTCGCCGCGAATTTCATCGCCGCTTCGACGACGTCTTCGACATTGGCTTCAGCGTCGAGGTCGCCCACGACATAGGTCCATTTGCCCGGCCCGGCCAAAGCCACCGTGCAGGGGCGCTTGCAGACGGAGAGGCATTCGACGGCGCGAAGCGCGATATCGCTCCCGCAGCCGCGTGCGAGGCGCGCCCGCACAGCCTCGAACAGCGCCTCGCCCGGGCGCGCGCCCGCGTCATCGGCGTGCTTGCAGCTGACGCAGACGAAGATCGTGGCGTCCGGCGCAATTACGCCGGTCGTCATTGGCGACGACGCCGCAATCCCTTCTCCCACTTGCGGGGGACGGGGCCGTAGCGCGCCTTGCGGACATCCATCGCTCGCTCCATGGCCGCCCCTCCGGCGGCCGTTCGAGAAATTCGCGCACGGCAGGTCTCCTGGCTCGCAGCTCCTGAGGCCTGCGCCGCCTTCCCGGATCCAAGCGGATCCAGTGGCGTTGGCGCCGACTCGCTGCTTACAGTCGCGGGGGCGGCCACGGTTCGGGTTTCCCCACCCGTGTTCCCTTTTCACCTTCCCGGGGGAAGGACCGTACGCCCTCGTGTTTCCCAGCTTGTCCGCCCCTTGTCAAATGGCGAGGCTTGCGACACTGCTCCGCCTTGTGACGCCAGGAATGGACTTTGGCATGAGCGATGCATCCGGCCACGAGGCCGAACGGCACAGAGCCAAGATGGCCAGACGCAAGGCGGCGCAGGACGCCGAGGTCGCCGCCAAGCCGATCCGAGAGAAGGGCCTGCTGATCGTCCACACCGGCCCCGGCAAGGGCAAATCCACCGCCGCTTTCGGCCTCGCGCTGCGGGCTCTCGGACGCGGTTGGCGGGTGGGCGTCGTGCAATTCATCAAGGGCGCCTGGTCGACCGGCGAACGGGCGGCTTTCGAGCGTTTCGGCGAGCAGATGGTCTGGCGCACGATGGGCGAAGGCTTCACCTGGGAGACGCAGGACCGTCAGCGCGACGTCGCCGCCGCCGCCGCCGCATGGACCGCGACTCTGGCGTTGATGGCCGACCCGGCGATCCGGCTGATCGTGCTCGACGAGTTGAACATCGCCTTGCGTTACGATTATTTGCCCCTGCGCGAGACCGTGGCGGCGTTGTCGGCGCGCCGTCCGGATCTGCATATCGTCGTCACCGGCCGCAACGCCAAGCCGGAACTGATCGAAGCGGCCGATCTCGTCACCGAGATGACGCTTGTCAAACATCACTTCGCCGCCGGCGTGCGCGCCCAGGAAGGAATCGAGTTCTAGATGGCGCGGGCGCTGATGTTTCAGGGCGCCGGCTCAGACGTCGGAAAGTCGCTAATCGTCGCCGGCCTTTGCCGCGCCTTCACGATGCGCGGGCTGGCGGTGCGGCCGTTCAAACCGCAGAACATGTCGAACAACGCCGCCGTCACGCCCGACGGCGGCGAGATCGGCCGCGCCCAGGCGTTGCAGGCGCGCGCCTGCCGCGTGGCCCCCAGCGTTCACATGAATCCGGTCCTGCTCAAACCGCAAAGCGAGATCGGCGCCCAGGTCGTCGTGCAGGGCCGCGTCGTCGGCAATGCGAAGGCCCGCGAATACCAGGAGTGGAAGCCGAGGCTGATGGCGGCCGTGCTCGACAGTTTCGCGAGCGTGAAGGGCGAGGCCGATCTCGTCCTGGTCGAGGGCGCGGGTAGTCCCGCCGAGGTCAATCTGCGGCGCGGCGACATCGCCAACATGGGATTTGCGCGCGCTTCGCAAACGCCCGTCATACTGATCGGCGACATCGACCGGGGCGGCGTGATCGCGCAGATCGTCGGCACGCAGGCGGTTCTCGATCCGGCCGACGCGGCGATGATTTGCGGCTTTCTCGTCAACAAGTTCCGGGGCGACGCCTCACTGTTCGAGGAGGGCATGCGCCTCATCGAACGGCGGACGAATTGGCCGGGCCTTGGCCTGGTGCCGTTCTTCGCCGCCGCCGCGCGGCTGCCGGCGGAGGACGCCCAGGCGCTTGAAAGGACGCCCCTCGGCGCCGGCGAGGGCGTCATGATCGCGGTCCCGATGCTGTCGCGCATCGCCAATTTCGACGATTTCGATCCGCTGAAGCTCGAGGCGCGGGTCCGGCTCGTGATGGTCCCGCCCGGCGCGCCCATTCCCGCCGAGGCCAAACTCATCATCGTGCCCGGCAGCAAGGCGACCATCGCCGATCTCGCCTTTTTGCGCACTCAAGGGTGGGACATCGATATCGCCGCCCATCAGCGGCGCGGCGGGCGCGTGCTCGGCGTCTGCGGCGGCTATCAGATGCTCGGCGACCGTCTCGCCGACCCCGACGGGACGGAAGGCCCGGCCGGCGAGGTCGCGGGGCTCGGCCTGCTCAACGTTGCGACCGTCCTTTCGGGCGAAAAGGTCTTGACGGCGGTCAACGGCGTCTGCCTCGAAAACGGCGCGCCTTTCGCGGGTTACGAAATGCATGTCGGCAGAACCAGCGGCCCCGACTGCGCCCGGCCGCTGCTGCGGTTCGCCGACGAGCGCTTCGACGGCGCGATTTCGCGCGACGGACGCGTGATGGGCGCCTATGTCCACGGGTTGTTCGCCGACGATTCCCAGCGCGCCGCCTGGCTCGCGACCTTAGGCGCGCGCTCGACGATCGCCTATGAATCCCAAGTGGAGGAGACACTCGACGAATTGGCCGGCCATCTGGCGGCGCATATCGATCTCGATGCGCTGCTCAAGCTCGCGCGATGAGCGCCAGCGCGCCGATCGCGATCGCCTGCAGCAAGCAGGCGAGGCGATAAAGGCTTAACGCGAGGCGGATGTCGCCGACGCCCGCCTGGGCGCGGCCCTCCCCCATGAAAGCGTCGTCGACCGTTTCCTCGCCATAGACGCGCGGCCCGGCGAGCTTCAAGCCGAGGGCGCCGGCCATCGCGGCCTCGGGCCAGCCGGCGTTGGGCGAGCGGTGGCGCCGGGCGTCGCGGGCCACCGCGCGCGCCGCCGCCGCGGCGGACGCGCGCGGCAGCATCGCCGCGGCGAGAATGAGCCACAAGGCGGCCAGGCGCGAAGCCGGCAGATTGACGAGATCGTCGAACCGCGCCGCCGCCCAGCCAAAGGCGAGATGGCGCTCGCTTTTGTGACCGATCATGCTGTCGGCCGTGTTGACGGCCTTGTAAAGCGCGCCGCCCGCGAGGCCGCCGACAATCGTCCAGAACAGCGGCGCGACGACTCCGTCCGAGAAGTTTTCCGCGAGGCTCTCGATAGCGGCGCGCGCCACGCCCGCTTCGTCCAGCGCGTCCGGATTGCGTCCGACGATCATCGAAGCGGCGCGCCTGCCGCCGGTCAGACCGTCGCGCTCGAGAGCGTCCGCGACGGCGCCGACGTGATCGCCGAGGCTGCGCTGCGCCGGGAGGCTCGCCGCAACAAACGCCAGCATCAAGAAGCCCGCCCAGTTTTCGGGCGCTTCGCGGCCGAGAATCATCGCCGCGCCGCCGACCAGCGCAAGCAGCAGGATGAGCGCTAGCGCGCCGCCGGCCTGACGCGACCGGAAAGACGCCCCCGACCGGTTGAGGCGCCGGTCGAGCCATGAAAGCCAGGCCCCGATCCAGGTGACGGGATGGCCGATCGCGCGGTAGAGAACGTCAGGGTAGCCCGCGAGGGCCTCGATGACGAGGGCCGCGAAGGCCAGCCGAGGCGACAAGGCGAGATGCATGTTGAATGAAGCGCCCTTCCAAGCGGCGTTGAGCGAATTAGCCTATCACGGCGGCAATCTTGCCGCCGCCCGCCGGTTGTTCCCACGCGCGCCGCTGCCCTGGATCGACCTGTCGACGGGCGTCAATCCGCAGCCCTACCCGCTGCCGGCGATCACGCCCGACCTGTGGGCAAGATTGCCGGAGCCCGAACATCTGGCCGCCCTCGAGGCCGCCGCGGCGCGGCGATACGGCGCGCCGCCGAGCCAGGTCGTCGCCGCGCCGGGCACGCAGGCGCTCATCCAGTTGCTGGCGCGACTGCGCCCGAGGGCGCGCGTCGGCATCCTCGGTTTCAGCTACGGCGGCCATGAGCGCGCCTGGCGCGCGGCGGGGGCGAGCGTCGAAACGGCGGACGAGATCGCGGCGCTCGCCGCATTCGACGTTGCGATCGTCGTCAACCCGAACAATCCGGACGGTCGCCTGGCGACCCGCGCGTCCCTCTTGCAACTGCACGGGGAAATGGCGGCGCGCGGCGGCGCGCTGGTCGTCGACGAAGCGTTCATGGACCTCGACCGGCGCGGGCAGAGCCTCATCCCGGTCCTCCCGGCGAGCGATGCGGTGGTGTTGCGCTCCTTCGGCAAGACTTATGGACTCGCCGGCCTGCGGCTCGGCCTTGCGATCGCCTCTCCGGACCTCGTCGCGCCGTTGCGCGCCGGCCTCGGCGACTGGCCCGTCAGCGGACCCGCAATCGCGATCGGTCGCCGCGCGCTCGCCGACGATGGGTGGCTGGAACGGGCCAGAGAGCGCCTCGAGCGTGACTCCGAACGGCTCGACGGGCTGCTCGTCGCCCGCGGCTTGGAGGCGCTGGGCGGCGCGACGCTGTTCCGTCTGGCCCGCCATCCGCGCGCTGCGAGCCTGTTCGTCGAGCTCATGCGCCGCGGGATTCTGGCGCGCCCCTTCGCCGAATCGCCGGACAAACTGCGCTTTGGAATTCCCGGCGATTCGCAGAGTTGGCGCAGGTTGGAATCTGCGCTTCGGCCGATTTGACCCGCCGGTTGTTCGCGCCGCGCGGCCACGGTTCCGTAACAGTCGCGCGTCAAAGGAGACCCGACGCGGCGCCGACGCCGGCCAGTAGCGCGACGACGATCCACGGCGGCAGTTTCCAGACGGTCAGCAGCAGAAAACCGCCGGCGGCGAGCGCGAAATCGACTTGGGCCAGCACGGCGCTGGTCCATACGGGCTTGTAGAAAGCCGCGCCGAGAATGCCGACCACCGCCGCATTGGCCCCGCGCATGGCGGCCTGGGCCGGCGCGCGCGCGCGCAGCCCATCCCAGAACGGCAGCATGCCATAGACAAGCAGCAATCCTGGCAGGAACAGCGCGGCCAGCGCAATTCCCGCGCCAGCGACGCCGTTTGGCGCGGGCTCCATCACGGCGCCGAGATAGGCGGCGAACGCGAAAAGCGGGCCAGGCACAGCCTGGGCAAGGCCGTAGCCAGTCAGAAACGCCTCGTTCGTGACCCAACCGGGCGCGACGACCTGGGCCTGCAGCAGCGGCAACACGACATGGCCGCCGCCGAAAACGAAGGCGCCCGAGCGATAGAAAGCGTCGAACAGCGCGATTCCTTGGTGGGCGCCCCGCAGCAGCGGCGGGACCACCAGAAGCAGGGCGAACAGGAAGAGCGCCGCGGCGCCGTTCGCCCGGCCGACCGGAAAGCGCAACGCTCCTTCAACCGACGCGCCGCCGCCGCGACAAAGCGCGAGCCCTGCGAGCGCGCCAAGGCCGATCGCCGCGATCTGCGCGAACGATCCGGCGAGCGTGACGACGATCGCCAGCGCGGCCAATGCGATCCCCGCGCGTTCGCGATCCGGCGTGAGGCTTCGCGCCATGCCCCAGAGCGCTTGCGCGACGACGGCGACCGCGACGAGCTTGAGGCCATGCTGCAAGCCTTGCGCGATCGGACCGGTGAACGCGGAAGCGCTGAGCGCGAAAGCCAACAGGATCAGGGCCGAAGGCATGGTGAAAGCCGCCCAGGCGGCGAGCCCGCCCATCAGGCCGGCGCCGCGCAGCACACCCAATGAGAAGCCGACCTGGCTGGATGCCGGCCCTGGCAAAAACTGACATAAAGCCACGAGGTCGGCATAGCCGGCTTCGTCGATCCATCGCCGGCGCACCACCAATTCGTCCCGGAAATAGCCGAGATGCGCGATAGGCCCGCCGAACGAAGTCAGGCCAAGCTTGAGGAAGACGCGAAAAACCTCGCCGGGCGAGCCACGCGCTTCTTGCGGACCGCTCACCGGCGGCGGACCGGCGCCCCTCTGGGATTTGCTCTCGCTCAATGACTCAGGCCCCTTATCGGCTTTGACGACGCAGACGTGGCGCACTTTGCTTGAAAACGCGTCGAATGCCTATCGCCGCGCTTGATCGAGACGATCGATCATGCGCCGCGCGGCCACAGCGCGGCGATCGGCCGTTCGCAACGAGTCCGGGCGTTCAAATTCATTCCGCCGGGCGCGGCCGTCTGATAGCGTCGCTGCAGCCGCGCCCGCGCGCGCATTTGTTTCGATCCTTCGATGAGGCGGACCATGCAGAAACGTCGTCTCGGCCGCACCGGCCTGCGAATCGCACCCCTGGTGTTCGGCGGCAATGTGTTTGGCTGGACGGCGGACGCGAAGACGGCGTTCGATCTGCTCGACCGCTTCGTCGGGGCGGGCTTCAATGCGATCGACACCGCCGATTCCTATTCGGCCTGGGCGCCCGGAAACAAAGGCGGCGAATCGGAGACGATCATAGGCGAATGGATGAAGAGCCGGGGCAATCGCGCGGAGGTCGTCGTCGTCACCAAGGTCGGCTCGCCGATGGGGCCGGGCAAGAAGGGGCTTTCGGCGCGCTATGTCGCCGAGGCCGCCGAGGCCTCGCTGAACCGGCTGCAGACCGATTTCATCGATCTCTATCTATCGCACTGGCCCGATCCCGACACGCCTTACGAGGAAACCCTCGGCGCCTATCGGGAACTGGTCCGGCAAGGCAAGGTGCGCTACGTCGGCGCCTCGAACCTGAACGCCGAGCAGCTCGCCGCCTCGCTCGACGCCGCCAAGCGCAGGTCGTTGGCGCGCTATGACGTCCTGCAGCCCGAATATAATCTTTACGACCGCGGCTCGTTCGACGGCCCGCTGCGCGATCTTTGCATCGCCGAAGAAATCGGCGTCATCACCTATTTCAGCCTCGCCAAGGGCTTCCTGTCGGGAAAATATCGCAGCGAGGCGGATCTCAGGCAGAGCCCGCGCGGCGGCGATGTCAAAGCCTATCTCAACCCGCGCGGGCGCCGCATTCTGGCGGCCCTCGATTCCGTCGCCGCAACACGCGGCGCCAAGCCCGCCGAAGTCGCTTTGGCCTGGCTGATCGCCAGGCCCGGCGTCACGGCGCCGATCGCCAGCGCAACCTCCCTGCAACAGGTCGACAGCCTCATCAGGGCGGCGGCGCTGACACTGGAG
>JBEKSH010000079.1:0-8062 GCA_049517235.1 Roseiarcus sp.
CGGTAGTTTGTTTGTCGTCGGTGATCCGAAGCAGGCAATCTATCGCTTTCGTGGCGCCGATGTTGACACATACCTCGACGCCAAACGCGCAATTCTTGCACAAGACCCCGACGCCGTGCTTGAAATTGTCGCCAACTTTCGATCGCTGAAGCAGATCATCGACTTCGCGAATGATCAGTTTCGGGGGCTGCTTTCCCCCGAAAACGGTCAGCCCGGCTTCACGGCGTTGCAGCCGACGAGGCTGCCGCGGGATGAGCGGCCGCCAGTCGCTTGTTTCGACGTGACGATCGGGGATGACCACAAGAGCGACAAGGGCAAGATCGTGGTCGATCGCGTGCGGCGCGAGGAAGCACGTATCGTCGCTGACCTTGTTAGCCGCTTGATCGGCACAAGCGATCGAAGTCCATGCGGCCTTGCCGGGCCGGTGACATTGCGCTTCTCGCTCCCACGGGCACGAGTCTGTGGATTTACGAGCGCGCGTTGGAGCGGCGCGAGATTTCGATAGCCTCGCAAGCTGGAAAGAGCTTCTACACACGCCAGGAAGTCCAGGACATGATCGCGGTCGCGCGCGCAATTGCCGATCGACGCGATACGCTGGCGCTCGGGGCCTTGCTTCGCGGTCCGCTAGTTGGACTAACGGAAGAGGAAATCGCCGACGCCATCATCGCGCTGCCCCCCGCTGGAGAAAACCAAACCCCGCGTCTTCACCTTTGGACGGATTGCCAGGTCATCGCCAATCCCGTGCTAAAACGCGCCCTTGAACTGCTGCAAAATCTCGCGCGAAAGGCGCAGCAGACAACGCCCTATCACTTGATGGCCGAGGCGATCGAGGAGCTAAACGTTCGGCCGGTCTTGCGGGCGCGCTACCGCCAGAGTGCAGAGCGCGCGCTAGCAAACGTCGAGATGGTCCTGGAGATGGCCCGGGCGTACAATACCCGCGGTCTTGTCGCTTTTGCGGATGCCGCCCGAGCCAATTGGGACGACACGCAGAAGCACATTGAGGGCCGTCCCGACGCTGATTCGGAAGCCGTGTCGATCTCGACGATGCATTCGGCCAAAGGACTCGAATGGCCGATCGTGATCCCGGTCAATTCGCCGACCGAGCTCGATGAGACGATGGATTTTTTGCATCGGCGGTCGGATAACACGGTTCACTTTAAGCTCATGGGCTCCGCCGGGCCGGACTATGATGCTGTCAAAGCCGATGAGAAAGGTCAGCTGCGAAGGGAGCGCGTTCGGCTTTGGTATGTTGCGCTCACGCGCGCATGTGACTCGCTACTGTTGCCGCGGCAGAGTGAGCGTGTTCAAAATGACTGGTTCGGCCTTTTGAATGCCGATCTAACCCAAATCCCCACTTTCGATGCAGTGGCGCTCGCCGGGTCGGCAGCAGCTGCGGCGGAAGAGGTGGCCAACGCTCAGGATCAGGCGACGTGGGAGGCGGAAGCCGCAGCGATCGCGGCAACCCGCCGCTCGATTGTTTGGCGAAGCCCAAGTCTTCACGATGGGCCAGCCGGCGAAGAGCCGGCGCTGTCGGACGAGGGCGTGTTTGTCGGCGAAGGAGCGTTTAGCGAAAGTATCCCCGCGGAGACACAGCGTGACGACGAGCGCAGCGCGGTCAAGGGAGGCCGAGAGCGCGGGCTTGTGGTGCACAAGCTTCTGGAGGAGGTGCTAACGGGCGAGACCGGAGAAGACACCGAAACTTTAGAGAGCCGCGCAAGAACACTGCTTTCCGAACTTGGCGTCGCTGAAGCGAAGCGCGCCGAGGACGGTCCGCATGCGCCTGAGCTCGCGGCGTCTGTGAGACGTGCGCTTGGCATCCCAGAGGTGGCAGCGTTACGGCGCCGCTTGCTACCGGAAATGACTGTGTTCTCCGCGGAGCCGGTGGGGCAGGGCACGATCTATGTTGGCGGCGTCGCGGATGCTTTGGCGTTTGACGGTGAGAAAAACGTCGATGTAGTCGTCGATTGGAAGAGCGACGTCGAACCGACCGCGGAAGTGGTAGGCCTGTATCGGGAGCAGGTGCGCGACTATCTTGCCGCAACGGGCGGGAAGAATGGTCTGCTCGTGTTCGTAACCAGTGGCCGCGTTGAGCGCGTGGTGGCAGGTTGATTGAGGGATCGTCACCGAATGGCCCTGCCGACAGTCAAAAACAACCGATTCACTGGGCCAGCGTGGAAATCGAAATCGTGCCGTGCAAACACAATCCTGGATCGTCTCGTTCACAACGCCCATCGCTTGCACATCACAGGGGAAAGCATGCGCAAAACCTCAGCCCGAAACCGTCCAGTTGACACCCCAGAAAAGCCTTGAACAGATATCGCCGTCGGCAACGCGCCAGCCGCTCACCATCGCGTGGAATGCGTGCTCACAATGCCGTGGAACGGCTGCTCACGATCACGGGATTGCGCAGCCAGAGACAGATTGACCAAAAGTCGACCTCGCCACCGCGCTGACAAGTCACTTGGCTGGTTGGGGTTCAGCAGTGGCACGCCAGCCGTCGTCGAACATGAAATGGTTAGCTCTTAGTGCCGGGTTCTGAATGCGGTGGATCTGAAAGTCGTCGGTCTCGGCGCGTTCGACGACGTAGAGCCAGAACGAATCGCCAAGTTCGTTTGCCTTGTTGAACTGCGGTCGCGAAAGCACCGCGTAGGTGTTGCTCCACCGTCCGGAGAACGACTTAACCTCGATATAGCGAGTCACCTTCCCGGAACCGTCCGCGGATTGGATGTCGTAGCCAGGGTTCTTGTGGGGCATCTCCTTCGAACTTCGCCCACACGTCTTTTCGTACTCCAGCACGCGGCGCACGCCCGCTTCGTCGACCGGAGAGCGGCCCTGCCGGTCGCCCTCGTCGTCCCGGTCGGCATCTCCTGAGTTGGGGCCATCGGGTGAAGGAAGGTAGCTCCTGAGCACTGGGCGACCTTTCCTCTGCGCCAATCCTCTAGTCATGCCTGGACCACTCCCCCCGCCGGTTCGCACTGGCTCGGGACCGAGTTCAGGCGCGGGCGGCGTTGGCGGCGGGGCATCGGAACCAAGTAGTCGCTTGAGTGCCTCCTCAAGTGTGAGGTCCTCCGATTCTCTCGGCGTTATAGTCCCTATAGCGGGGCCCAACCGGACGGGTTCACCGGGAAGCGTGTCCGCGCCCAGCGTGCCGGCAGCTTCGCCGGTCGTTGGTGGTCCCCGAACAGCGGTGTCGAGCCGCGCGAAGCCGAGTTCGTCGAGGATCGCGGCTGCCTCAGTGACTGTCTTTGCGGCCATGACCTCTTTGAGGCCAGCGGCAAACCGTCCTGGGTCCTCCTCTGGAAACAACGCCACGGCCAGCTCACGTGCCATCGCCGCCCAGGGCATTTGGCCCTCACGTCGGGCGAACATTAGCGTCACTTCATCAAGCTGGTAGAGCGCGGGGACCTGCTCAGAGTTGCTATATAACTCTCTCCCGAAAACGGTCAGGCGGTGGCGGATCGTTAGCGAGGCCGCCGATCCACATCGAATGTTGTCCAATTGCGAAAGCGCGACTGTGGCCGCCTGGCCAGTAACTTGCGAATATAACACCCGACCGATCTCGTTGCGGCGCTCTAGAATCGCGTCCACCATCTCTTGATCGTCGACTGGATCGGTGCACTCAAGCAACTCGACTTCTATGGCGGACCCAAGGGGTCGCACCCCAGCAGCAGCAAAAGCGTTGCCGGCGCCGAGAGGACGAGAGATGACGTTTTTCGTCAAGAACTCTCCGAACTTTGCAGCGAGACCCGCCCTGTTCTCGAAGAACATCCACTGCGGGGGATTGAGGACTCGATCCTCATTCGGAACGCACTTCATGGTGCCAAGTTCCAGAAGATCGTCCGGAGATAACACCGCGCGATCGAGCGCATTCTCAAGAAGCCGCCAGGAGGCCATTAGTACGGCGTACGAGTCCTCGTCGAGCGGGCTATTTGTTGTTCCGAACTCCGTCGAAATCTCGTTCAGGACGCTCAACGCGTCGTGATGGTCGGGGGCATCGCGCACACGGAGTTCCGTTAGCAGTTTGCTATAACCGCGCAGCTCCTCGCTAAGACGCCGCCGGTATCGACCAAACGGATGCTCACCCCAGAAGACCTGGCTCGGCGCGTGGTAGGCGTCGCCGAGCCACAAGCACTTTTTGTTCTTCAGTTGGGCGATTGAGGGATCGCCGATCTTATCGTTGAGGAAACGATACACCTGATCATTTACTGGGACGCGCTGCGTGGCGCGATGGATTAGATGCTTGACGACTAAGTCGGTTGGCGGTGTGAGGTGCACGCCCAGGAACATCAAGAGCGATCTGCTTTCGATCTGGACGTTCGCGGGTGCGTCAAGAAAGAGCGCTTGACTATCGAACAGGTAGTCCTGATAGACGGCGTACAATTCATTTGGCCGATACCATCGGTCAGCGTTGCCCCTCGCCGGCAGCCATTGCGTGCCCTTCAGATACTTCAATTCGACCGGATCGTCGTCAGCTTCGACACGCTTGCCCAGATGCGCAATGATCTTCTGGATCCGTAGTGAGACGGGAGCTGAATACGGCAGTTGGCTCAACTTCCGAACCATACTCACAACGTCAGCCAGACGGGGCGCGTCGGCGACTCCCAGCCATGAATAGAGGTCATACACCGCGGCCTCGTGTCCCTTTGGAAGCGAACCGAGGTGGATGTTATCGCTGAGACACTCCCGAACAGCGCTGGTGCCAAAGTAACACTCGTGAGCTTGACGGAACTCGCCGTCGGTGCATTCGATTAGCGGCGCCGATGCCAGCGCTTTACGTGCCTCCTGGTCGTCCCTCAGCTCACCGACGCGGTTGGCGAGGAGTATGACTGCGGCCCGCCGCTTGTCCGATGTTACTGCGGCATCGCGCAGTGTGGCAGGAAGACGCGCGACCGCGTATGTCCGGAAGTCTAGTGCAGGCATCCCGAGGTCGCTCAGGAACTCGCGACGACCGCCAAGAGCAGCCAGGTCGACGAGTTCTGCCAGCGCGAGAGGGTCCTCGAAATTCCCGGGCAGAGCCAGGCTATCCAGCACACGCAATTTTCCGGAACTCGGGAATATCGGGAGCGCGGCCAGTCTCTGCGTGGTTGTCGCGTCAGCGAGGATCTCTTGACGGCGATTCTCGAACCACTCGAACAACTGCCTTAAAGGCAGTCGGGTCTCGTACCATGACCGCTCTAACTGCTCGCAATCAATTCTGCCTAGGGCGGCGATTGCAGCGGCCGCATTGAAAGGCCGACACAAACCGACGAGCGAGGCGAATGCGCCGTCACTCGAAACGAACGGAATATCCACGCCCAGCGACTCGAACAGTGTAACCGTTTCCTCATCGGACGAGTAAATCTCGCCGCATGGCCAAAGAGCGTTGTCCCTACCCGGAGCGAGGGCCACTTCGCTAAGGCGGCGTTCGTCGTCCGCCTTGGCCCTGGGAGTTCGTTGCTGCCGTTCTAGCAGGAGAGCGATTTCGCCCCACAATGCCTCGCGAGCCAATGCTGTGTCTACGCACGGTGGCAATGCGCTCAAGTCCCAGCGACAATCCAGCCCATGAGACACCAGTGCGTTGCAAAGCCTCTCGATGTTGAAGAGGGGAACGCCTACCGCCCGGAGCAAATTCTGATAGGGACGCAGATCCTCGTGCACAATATTGACGTCAAGACCTTCCAACGAGAAGATCACACCGGCCTCTTCCCGTTGGAGCAGAAGGGACGCGTCGGCGCATGTCGTCCAGCGATCCCTCGTCGTGTAGATGACGGGCGCCGTTTGCAGCTGCGGCTCTAGCGCCTTCCAGAATTCTGCGAGAGTCGGCTCACCGTGGCCTTTGGCCACTCTGTCGGCGACTTCCTTTAGGGTCGATACGAGGCCCCAAAAGCGCGCTGCGCCTAACAGTGCTGGCAATCGGCCGACTATTTGCCCGATCACGCGACCAGCAGCTCGAAGGGCCTCGCGGTTCCACTCTGACTGATAGTCGTCCGCAAGGATCACGCGCTTGCGGTCATTGGTCGGAAAGAAATCCGCATTGATGTGAAAAGGAAGCCCGACGTCTTGCTCGGTCGGCAGACAGGCGCACAGTAAGCCAGCTTGGAGCGGACTCGTTGGAATTGCAAGCACGACCTGCGACGAGCGCTTGCTTTCGATGCGACCCGGGTGCTCTGCTCGCAACGTGTCGGCGGCTTCCGAAAAGTCGCCCCGGATAATGTGCCATATGCGATCGTTCTTGATCTGACCGTCGCTCAGGATGAGGCTATCGTCGTCGTCCACACGCTGAAACGCACGGACCTGCCGGTCAGACTGCCTGATCTCGATGGTGCGCAACCGCTTTAGAAAGAGCATTGCGATTGGTAGCGATCGCTCGAGCTCTTCAAGCATTCGCTTCGAACCGTCCTCTGGTACCGGCTCTGCACGAAGTGCTTGCCGAAGTTTGGAATCGACATTCAGGGCCCACGGGAGAATAAACCGCGTTCCCGGAAGGCCTGGCTGGGTACACCTCGGACACCCGGCACATACCTCGATGCGTTGGTCCTCAGGCCGATCCTCGTGCAGTATCCAGTGCCGTCCAGCGGAGATCAGCTCTGGGCAATCGGTCACTTGGTATACGGCAATGAATCCGATGCCGAAGGCACCAGTCGTGCCTGCCTCCCCTCGCTTGTCGCCCGAAGCGACATGCCGAAACCGATGAAAGTCGCACCGGTGGCCGCGCGTGCCGTCTGTCTTCCAGGGGCACTCGGGCTCTTCGATTTGCTGGCAATCACTAAAGACGCCATCGTTATCGACGATCAGCGCACCGTCATGCACATCGAAGACCATGGAGGTGGCATCCCGAGCGTCGTCCGCATTTTGTATCAGCTCGTGCGCAAGCGTTCGGTATCCCTGGAGATCGCGAAGCTTCGCACCGAGATCGCCCAGATAATCAATACCTCTAGACAGGAATCTGGCGCTGCTCATCTGAGAAGACCCTCCGATGAACATAAGTGCCGCACGTCGCATTCCTTGCAGATCGCCGTTTCGGGCGGAGTGCGGACGGCAAACTCCTGCGCCTGGATCCTGCGCACGGTCTCATCGAAATGGCGGCCCGCTTCCTCAACCTGCCGCGGATCGTAGGGCAGCACCATCAGGGCATCCTCCTTGCGAGGCTCCGAGGTCCAATAGAGCAGTAGCCGTTCCACCCGCCGACCGTAACGCCATTCCAGGATATGCGCGTAGGTACACAGCTGGCGTTCATAGGCGGCGATCAGCTGGGGGCTCTCCTTGGGTCGGGGCGACGTTTTGAAATCGAGAAGCTCCAGTTCGCCGCCACCGCCGAGCAGCAGGTCCACCTTGCCGGCGAGGATGTAGCCCTCTTTTTCCAGCGAGACATCTACCTCGGTCTGGATCACCCGGCGCATCTCGTCGCGATTCTGCCGGAAGTAGTTCAGCACCTGGGTGAAAGCCGCCTCGCGAGCTCGATCGCCGATGGGCCTGACGTCGGAGAGACAGAGAAATTGGAAGGTGCGGTCAAATAGTTCCCGGATGCGCTGCTTATCGAGCGTGACGAGCTTGCCGTCGAGGGCGATGTGGTGGATCTCCTCAATGGTCTGGTGCACGAGCAGACCGAAGAAGATTACTGCCGAGCGCGACGGCGTGAAGTCGTACTCGCGAAAGAACTGGTACTGGCGGGGGCAGGTCTCGTAGAGCTTGAGGTCACCGGTAAAGCTGTAGGTCTTTTTGACGGGCATGCGGTCGCGCAGCACGAACCGCTGGGCTGCGAGCAGGTCCTTCTGCACATAGGGCCATTGCGGCAGGCCTTTCCAGATCGCCGCAAAGTGAGCCTTGGGCGGCTCGGACGCAGTGAGCACCAGCATGTTTTGCGGGCGCGAGAACGCTACGTAGTGCAGGCGCATCCGGTCAAATTGTGTGATTCGGTTCTCGGGCTCGAACGGTGGCCGATGGTAGTACCGCCCGAGATCGCGGTCTACCTGCTTTGAGCTGGAAAGCTGATTGGCGAGTGAACCGACCACGACCACCGGGAACTCCAGGCCCTTTGCCTGGTGGATCGTCATCACCTGCACGTGGCCTTTCGGAAACGGAC
>JBEKSH010000080.1:0-8044 GCA_049517235.1 Roseiarcus sp.
GCCGTCGATGACGAGCATCGCATAGGCCGCGGCGAACACGATCGTATTGGCGATCCACAGCCGCAGGTCCAGGCGCGACGAGGGGTGCCAGAGGATGCGCGAGGGAAAGATCGACCTCAAGAAACCGGCGACGCTGACCCTGCGCCCGCGCCGGCGGCGCGCGTCGACATAAAAGAGCACGGCGAAAACCAGCGCGCCGCCAAGCGCGACGGGACCGTAGGGCGAATCGGCGTTGAACACGGTTTGCAAGCGGCCGAGGATCGTAATCCAGGCCCAGGCGAGGAAGTCCATGACGCGCACCGGCTGGCGGAGACGAGCCCACTCTAAACGGGCGAGCCTTCCAACAGGTTAAGCGGATCGCGCAAAGCGGCGCTCATTTCAGCCGCGTGTCGCCTTCTCGGCGGGGTACAGCGCGCGATAGCGCCGCAGGCGCGGCGCGAACAGCCTGGCGCGCTCGAGGCTGGGCGTAAAGCGGCGATGGATCGCCGGCCGGCTGCAAATCGCCGTCTCGTCGCCGGCGTCGGCCGCGAGCATGGCGAGGCGGGCGGCCCCCAGAGCCGCGCCGGCTTCCGCGCCTCCGGCAAGGTCGATCGTCAGGCCGGCCGCGTCGGCGATCATCTGCGCCCAAAACTCGCTGCGCGCGCCCCCGCCCACGATCATCGTCGAGTTCGGCCGGGCGCCGGCCGCCTCGAGCACATCGACGCCGTCGGCAAAGGCAAAGGCGACCCCTTCCATCACTGCGAAAACTAGCGCGTCGGCGCCGTGCTCCGCCCGCAGTCCGGCGAACAGGCCCGTCGCAGCCGCATCGTTGTGAGGCGTGCGCTCGCCGCTCAAATAGGGCAGGAACAGCGGCGCCGAGACGACATTGTCGGTCGATCCGGCGAACGCCTCGGCCTCGGCGACCAGACCGTTGATTTCGTCCTTCCGACCCAGAATTTCGGCGACCCAGGACAGCGCGGAAGCGGCCGACAGCATCACCGCCATGCCATGCCAGCGGCCCGGCAGCGCGTGGCAGAAGGCGTGCAGCGTGCGCTCCGGCAGAGCGACGAAACGATCCGTGACCGCGAAGATCACCCCCGATGTGCCGAGCGAAACGAAGCCTTCGCCCGCCGCGACGGCTCCGACGCCGACCGCCGCGGCGGCGTTGTCGCCGGCACCCCCGGCGATCGCGATGCGGCGTCCCGCAAGACCCCATCGGGCGGCCATTTCGGGCGACAGAAACGCCGAGACCTCCGAGCCCTCAACGAGGCGCGGCATGTGGGCGACGCCGAGCCCGGTCGCGGCCAGCAAATCCTCGTCCCACCGCCGCCGCGCAATATCGAGCCAAAGCGTGCCCGAGGCGTCGGACATTTCCGAAACATGCTCGCCGCTGAGCCTCAGGCGCACGTAATCCTTGGGCAGCAGCACGCGCCTGGTCGCTTTGAAGACCTCGGGCTCGTGTCCGGCGACCCACAGGAGTTTGGGCGCCGTGAAGCCGGGCATCGCGATATTGCCGGCGCGCTGGCGGAAGTTAGGCAGGCGCCGTTCGAGTTCGGCGCATTCGGCGAAGGAGCGGCCGTCGTTCCACAATATCGCCGGGCGCAGAACATTGTCGGCGCCGTCGAGCAGGACGGCGCCATGCATCTGTCCGGAAAGGCCGACGCCGGCCAAACGGGCGAACGCCTCGGGCGCGGCCCGCCTGATCGCCGCGACCGCGTCCTGGACGCCGTCCGCCCAGTCCGCCGGGTCCTGCTCGCTCCACAGCGGATGCGGCCGTGACAGGGACAGCGCGGTCGACATTTCGCCGAGGACGCGTTGATTCGCGTCAACCAAGATGGCTTTGATCGAGGAAGTGCCGATGTCGAGCCCGAGAAAGGCATCCCCCGCCATCGCTGCGCCTGACATCGCCTTCGCGCTCCCCGCCTCGCGCCTTGGAGCGCGTTGGAGCCAGACTACACGACGAACGCGGCCTTGTCGCCGGGGCTTTCAGCGCGACGTCGCGGTCACGAAATCGCCGGGGGCGCGCCTCAGGCGGCGCGCAGGTTGCCCGCCGAAGATTTGCCGGTGCGCTTGTCGGCGACGATGTCGTAACTGACCTTCTGGCCCTCGTTGAGTTCGCGCAGACCCGCCTGCTCGACGGCGCTGATATGGACGAACACGTCCTTGCCGCCGTCGTCCGGCTGGATAAAGCCGTAGCCCTTCGTCGCGTTGAACCACTTTACAGTTCCCGTAGCCATGGGAGCTTTCCTTGAATTTCGATAGATAGATGGCGCGCGAGCGCCGGTGGAATATCGATGGCGGGAGGGGTCGTCAGCACGCATCGGCAATGCGAGGCCAAGTCATCGGCCGGAAATCGATTGGCGCTAGATAAAGGATCGGCTCGCCGGAATCAATGTCTTGAATCTCGGAACCTCGCGGGCGCATCATGAAACGCGCGAGGGTGGGCGGGACCTCCCGCGGCTTGTGGCAATCGCGTTGCGCGCCTATCTACGGGCGCCGAAAGTCGCGCGACCGTCTGCAAGGACGAGACCAACAATCGATGCGCCCCGTGCTCTTGCCGACTTTCCCGAGGTGTTGATGCTTGGAACGCTGCTCGCCCAGGGTCGCCCTTTGCTCGCCGACGGCGCGACGGGCACCAATCTTTTCGCGGTAGGCCTGACCTCGGGGGACAATCCGGAGCTTTGGAACGCCGTCCATCCCGATCGGATTCTGGCGCTTCATCAGGGCTTTGTCGACGCGGGCGCCGACATTATCCTGACCAACAGCTTCGGAGGCAATCGTCGCCGGTTGATGTTGCACCAACTGGCGGGCAGGACGCGGGAGCTGAACCGGCTGGCGGCTGAGATTGCGCGTTCGGCCGCCGATCGCGCCGGGCGCCCTGTGGTCGTCGCCGGCTCCGTCGGCCCCACGGGAGACCTGTTGGCGCCGCTTGGACCGCTCGGCGAAGACGAGGCCTTCGATGTTTTCGCCGAACAGATCCAGGGGCTGAAAGAGGGCGGCGCTGACGTCATTTGGATCGAGACCATGTCGGCGCCCGATGAAATTCGCGCGGCGGCGCGCGCGGCAGGCGCGCTCGCCATGCCCTACGCGGTGACCGCGAGCTTCGACACCGCAGGCAAGACGATGATGGGCATGGCGCCGGCCGACTTTGCGGCGCTGACGGCGGCGTTCGATCCACGATCCCTGGCGTTCGGGGCCAATTGCGGGGTCGGCGCTTCGGACCTTGTCATGTCGGTGCTGGCCATGACGCAGGCGCGGCCGGAGGCGGTGGTAATCGCCAAGGCGAACGCCGGAATTCCGCATTGGCATGGCGCCCACGTCCATTATTCCGGAACCCCGGAGCTGATGGCCGACTACGCCGGCCTGGCGATCGACGCCGGCGCGCGCATCGTGGGCGGCTGCTGCGGTTCGACCGCCGCGCATGTGGCCGCCATGCGTCGGGCGATCGATCGCCATGCAGCCGGCGCGCGCCCGCAATTGGCCGAAATCGTCGCCGCGCTCGGCCCGCTGGTCGCCCCGGCGTCGACGGTTCCGGGCCGGACGCGCCTGCGTCGCAGAGGCTCGGCGGCCCCTTGAATTCCAAGACCAAACAGCGCGCATGGGCGAAGACGGGTACGGCGGCGAAGCCGGCGCCGATCGCAAGCGCGGCGCATGGGCGAGCGCCGGCGCCGTCCCCGCTAACGATTCCGCCCGCGCGCATCGCCTTTACGGCCGCCGCGCGCGACGTTGGCGAGCGGCTCGATCGTTTCCTCGGACAGGCGGCCGCCGAGCGCCGCCTCGCGCTCTCGCGCACGCGAGTCAAGGCGTTGATCGAAGCCGGCCATGTCAAGGTCGACGGCCTCGCGATACGCGACCCCGCCGCAAGATTGACGGATGGCGCGCAAGTCGAGGTCGAGGCGCCGCCGCCAGACGAATCACCGCTGCTTGCGCAGGAACTGCCGCTCAATATCCTCTTCGAGGACGCGCATCTGCTGGTGCTCGACAAGCCGGCCGGCCTAGTCGTCCATCCCGCCGCCGGACATGAGCGCGGCACGCTGGTCAACGCGCTGATCGCCCATTGCGGCGACAGCCTGTCGGGGATCGGCGGGATCAGGCGGCCCGGCATTGTCCATCGCCTCGACAAGGACACGTCGGGCCTGCTGGTCGTCGCCAAGACGGACGCCGCTCATCAGGGCTTGTCGGCCTTGTTCGCCGATCATGGCCGCACGGGTTCGCTGGTGCGCGAATATCAGGCGCTCGCCTGGGGGACGCCGCAAGCGCCGTCCGGCACGGTCGACGCGCCGCTTGGCCGCCATCCGCGCCAGCGCGAGAAAATGGCCGTCGCGCCGCCGGAGCACGGCCGTCGTGCCGTCACGCATTGGCGGCTTGAGGAGCGGCTTGGTCCGGCCAGCCTCATTTCCTGCCGTTTGGAGACGGGCCGCACCCATCAGATCCGCGTCCATCTGGCTCATATCGGCCATCCGATCGTTGGCGACGCCGTCTACGGCGCCGGGTTCAAGAGCAAGGCGGCGCAATTGTCGCAAGAGGGACGCGCCGCCCTGGCGCGGCTTGGCCGCCAGGCCTTGCATGCCGCGAAGCTCGGTTTCACCCATCCAATCACCGGCGAGGAACTGTTGTTTCAGAGCGCGCCGCCGGAGGATTTATCGTTACTTATCAACATATTAAGACGTTAGAAGCGCCGTCGGCGGAAGTTGGTCGGGCGTCGCCAGATGAACAAAATGTCATGTGAACGCTTGCCCGCGCCCGATCTTGGCCCTCTTTCGGCCACGGTCGGGCAAGCTTATATAGTGCACTGCGGCGCGCTTTCTTGCGGCCGCCGGAGACCGCCCGCTTTGGGGGATCCGAAAGGAGGACCTTATGGCCGCCGCCCTACCGATGATCGCCGGAGAATCCGGCCTTTCCCGTTACCTCGCGGAGATCAAGCGGTTCCCGATGCTGGAGCCGCAAGAGGAATATATGCTCGCCAAGAGCTGGCGCGAACACGGCGATCGCGACGCGGCGCACAAGCTTGTGACCTCGCATTTGCGCCTCGTGGCCAAGATCGCCATGGGCTACCGAGGCTATGGCCTGCCGATCGGCGAAGTCATATCCGAAGGCAATGTCGGCCTCATGCAGGCGGTCAAACGCTTCGAGCCGGAAAAAGGCTTCAAGCTGGCGACCTATGCGATGTGGTGGATCCGAGCCTCGATTCAGGAATACATCCTGCGCTCATGGTCGCTCGTGAAAATGGGCACGACCGCGAGCCAGAAGAAGCTGTTCTTCAATTTGCGCAAGGCCAAAAGCAGGATTTCCGCGCTTGAAGAAGGCGATCTGAAACCGGAACAGGTGGCCCTGATCGCCACCCGACTGGGCGTGCCCGAGCAGGATGTGATTGACATGAACCGGCGCCTGGGCGGCGACGCGTCGCTCAATGCGCCTTTGCGCGAAGAGGGCGAAGGCGAATGGCAGGACTGGCTGGTCGACGAAACCGCGAGTCAGGAAGTCAATCTGGCCGACCGCGAAGAGAGCGACGTCAGATTGCACGCGCTGCAGCAAGCGTTGAGCGTCTTGAACGCGCGCGAGCGGCGGATTTTTCAGGCCAGACGCCTCGCCGACGAACCCGTGACCCTCGAAGAGCTATCCGGCGAATTTGGCGTCTCGCGCGAGCGCGTTCGCCAGATTGAGGTGCGCGCCTTCGAAAAAGTGCAGGCGGCGGTCAAGGCGGGCGTCGCGCTCGCGCAGATTCCCGCCCAGGCCGTGCCCGCGCTGCCGGCTATGTAACCGGCCGGCGATAGGATCGAGGCGGCCTGCCCTGACGAGCGGCGCCGCGCGGTCGCAGACCACGACGGCGCTTGAGGGGGACCGCCATCGGCGCGACGGGGCGCGCTGGCCGCCAGCCGTCGCACGTTTCCTCCGCGCCTTTTATCCGCTAGGGTTGGCGCGGTCTAAATTCCCGATAGGCGCGGCCCGACTCGAAGCCGCACATGCGCCCCCGTCTCGTTCAAAGGAAGTTTCCATGCCAGAATTTCGTCAGGGCCGCCGTCTGACGTTGCGCAAGACGCTTCTGGCGGCTGTCGCGATGGGCGGACTTCCGCTGTCGGCCGCCGCCAAGGACTTGCCGGCGACCGCCGAGGGCGCGCAACAGCTGAGCGCGGTTTTCGCGGCCTATCTGGGCAAACCGGCCGCCGGGGCGCCCACGGCGATCAGCGTGACGCTCGATGGCGCGCATTACGCCGTGGCGGTCGACTTCGCGAGCTTTGTCGCGCCGCTCAAGGAGTCGGGGCTTTCAATGGAGCCGGCGATCTTGAAATACACGCTGACCGAACAGGACGACGGAACCTGGCGCCTGGCGGGCGCCGAACTGCCGCCGATCGCCGCCCGCACGAAGGACGGCGCAGTCGCTTACAATTTTGCCGGTTATAAATTCGATGGTATCTTCGATCCGGCGCTCTCCGCGTTCAAAAGCGCGCAGACCGGCGTCGACAAGATGACCGCCAAAGTTCAGACGCCGGCGGTGCAGGAGACCATCGCCACCGGGCCGGTGCGCGCGACGCAAGCGGCGACCCCCGCGCCCAATGGCGCCGTCTCGACCACTGTCCACGAGGAAATCGCCGATTTGTCCGTCGTCGCTTCGGCGACGCCGGACGCGGCCAAAGCGGCCGCTGACGCCAAGCCGGAGACGTTCACGTTTCAGCTCGCCAAAGCCGCCGTCGATCTCGGCCTTGATGGCGCGCCGATGCGTAAGGCCTTGGATCTGTGGGCCTTTGTCGTCGCTCATCCGAGCCGCCCGGAGATCGCGGCCAACGAGCAGGCCTTCAAGGACTTGCTGCGCGCCGTCGTGCCGAGCGATGCCAAAGTGGCCGAAAAGGTCGACGCGCAGAATATCGCGGTCGCGACGCAGAAGGGGTCCTTCGGCCTGGCGAGCGCCAAGTTCAGCTTGGCGGCGGCGCTGGCGCAGGGGCCGAAGGGTTCCGTCGAATACCATTTGGCGATAGATGGGTTGACGTTGCCGGCCGGCCTCGTGCCGCCGCCGATGCATGATCTCGCGCCGACCGCTTTTGAATTCGGCATAAGGGCCGGCGGCTTTGACTTTGGCGCCGGAGCCGACGAAGCGATCAACGATCTGCATTTTGCCGGGGACGGGCCGGTGATCGCGCAGGCCGACGGCGCGAAGATCCTCGCCAGGATGAAGGGGACCGCCCCGCTCACCGTCGAACTGCTGCCGTCCCATGTCGCCGCGCCGCAAATCGATCTGACTATGGAAGGCGTGGGTCATCTCGAGGGCGTGCGGGCGAGCGGGACCCTGAAGGTTCGCGCCCGCAATTTCGACAAGACCGTCGCTGCGATCAAGGCCGCCGGCCCGACGGCGTCGCCGCAACTGATCGGCTTCCTGGCGTTGGCGAAAGGCCTTGGCAAGGCGGAAGGCGACGGCGACCTGACCTGGGTCGCCGAATATGGCGCGGACGGCTCCATCAAGATAAACGGGCTGCCGCTCGGCAAGGGGCCTTGACGGGGGCGTCCGCCGGCACGGGCGGCGGCGAGGTCAGCGATCCATAATCGCCGCGCGGCCGGCGAGCACGGCGAGCGCGGCCGAAATGACGGCGTTCCAATTGGCCAGCGAAAGGCCGAAAACGCGGATCTGGACATCGTCGCAGCGCACGACCTTGGTGTGCTGAATCTCCTTGAGCAGATCGGCGACGTTCGGCGGGCCCGCGATGACGCCGGTGCAATCGCTCGGTCCGCTCCAAAAGCTCCATTCGATGCCGGAATGATAGATTCCGAGCCCGGCGTTGACGGCGAAGATGAGGGCGAGTCCGATCAGCCCCGGCGCGACCACGGCGGCGCGCGCGCGGCCGTTTCCGGCGTAAGCGATGATGGCGGCGAGCGGAACCGCCCCATAATAGGCTATCCGCTCTTTCAGACAGAGCTCGCAGGGAACGATGCCGAACGCCTGAAAAACCCATGCGCCGCCAACAGTCGCCGCGGCAACGACGCCAATGAAAACGGCGGTCCGCATACGCATATCGGGTTTCATGGCGCCGGGTGGAGACATCAGAGTAACCGCGCGGCGATCCAGAAACCGGCC
>JBEKSH010000081.1:0-7872 GCA_049517235.1 Roseiarcus sp.
CGGATGTCGGGATTGTCGTAAGGCGGTTTGTCCATCTCCATCGCCATGACCGTATGCCAGCCGCCGGGCGCGCGCACGATTTCCGTCTTGGGCGTCTTGGAGAGCAGCGCGACGGCCTTGTGGTCGACGCGGTTGATGATGTCGATCTGGTGGGAGACCAGCGCGTTCAGGCGCGCCGATCCGTCGCCGATCACGGTGATCTCGGCCGCGTCGAGGTTGCCGCGCCCTTCCTTCCAATAGTCGCCGCTCCTCTTGACCGCGATGCGCACGCCCGGGTCGAAGTGATCGAGAATGTAACCGCCGGTGCCGACGGGCTTGGACCAATCCTTGAATCCGTCCGGCACCATCAGCAGATGATAGTCGGTCAGGACATAGGGGAAATCCGCGTCGGCGGCGTCGAGCGTGAACTGGATCTGGTATCTGTCGAGCTTCTTGACGTCCTTGACGGCTTTCATCACGCCGGCCGCGCCCGATTTGGTCTCGCCGCGATGCAGGTTCAGCGAATAGACCGCGTCGTCGGCGTCGAAATTCCGGCCGTCGGAGAACTTGACGCCCTTGCGCAGGTTGAAAATCCATTCGGTGGCGCCGTTCTTGGCCTCCCAGCTCGTCGCCAGTTCCGGCGCCGGCTTGCCATCGGCCGACCATTCGACAAGCGCGTTGAACAGGCCGTGGCCGACCGCGATCATCACCGAATCCGTATAGCTGCCCGGGTCGATGCTGTCGGTCGTGCTGCCGCCGGCCAGTCCAAGGCGCAATGACCCGCCTTTCTTGGGCGTTTCAGCGGCCACGGCGCCGAGATTGCCGACCATGGTCGAGATGAGCGCCGTGGAGACGCCGAGCGCCGCCGCGCGCCCCATGAACTCACGGCGCGAAATCGCTCCAAGCCGCAATTTGCCTGCCAGGTAATCCAGTTCGCTCATGGTCGACGCCCTCCCCCAAACCAGCCGTCAAGACTCTGACGACCTGACGCAAGATCCGCTCCGCCGCCTCGCGCGCGAAAGCGCTACAATTCATCTTCGGTTTGGAGTCGATCCCGTGTCAATCGGCTTGTTCGGCTGAGAGCCGACTCGTGTCGCTCCGCGGGCCTGCCGCAGGCTGCGCCGCAGGCGACACCCGCGCCAAGTCTGGGCGGCGGGAAAGCAGCGTTCGCCGATGAACTTCACGTCAAAGCGCGCGCCCGGAGCGCATTGGCCGCAACAGCCGGTCGATCGAATTTTCTGCGGCGGCGGCACCGCCATATCAGTGCGGCATGACGGCGTCGATATTTCATTGGCGCAATTTCGGCGCCCAGGCGGCCGTTGCGCGCGAAAGGCCTCGTCCCGCGCTTCGCCGGGCGCGGGCGTTTTCGCGTCGCGGAGGCCGGTGAGCGCGTTGACTTGGCCCGCCGCGCCGATTAGGGGTTTCGGCCTTGTTGGGCGGGCCCGAACGGCCGCGATGGAGTTGACGACAAAAATGAAAATCCTCGTGCCCGTGAAACGGGTGGTCGATTACAACGTCAAGATTCGCGTCAGGCCGGACGGATCGGGCGTCGAACTCGCCAATGTCAAGATGTCGATGAATCCATTTGACGAAATCGCGGTGGAAGAGGCCCTTCGCCAGAAGGAGGCGGGCAAGGCGAGCGAAGTGATCGTCGTCTCGATCGGCCCCGCGCAAGCGGCCGAGACGTTGCGCACCGCCCTCGCGATGGGCGCCGATCGCGGCGTCATCATCAAGACGGACGGCCCGGTCGAGCCGCTGGCGGTCGCCAAATTGCTCAAGGGGGTCATCGGCGCCGAGCAGCCCGGCCTCGTCATTCTCGGCAAGCAGGCGATTGACGACGATTGCAACCAGACCGGCCAGATGCTCGCCGCGCTGACCGGCTGGGGTCAGGGCGCCTTCGCCTCGAAGGTGGTGATCGGCGACGGCTCGGTCGAGGTGACGCGCGAAGTCGACGGCGGCCTGCAAACGGTCGCCTTGAAGCTGCCGGCGATCGTCACGACCGATCTGCGCCTGAATGAACCGCGCTACGCCTCGCTGCCCAATATCATGAAGGCGAAGAAGAAGCCGATCGACGAGAAGACGCCGGCCGATTACGGCGTCGACGTCGCCCCGCGCCTCAAAGTGTTGAAGACGACGGAGCCGAGCGGGCGCAAGGCCGGCGTCAAGGTCAAGACGGTGGCGGAGCTCGTCGCCAAGCTGCGCGATGAAGCGGGAGTGATCTGATATGGCGGCGCTCCTGTTAGCCGAGGCGTCCAACGGCCATTTGAGCGACATGACGGCGCGCGCTCTCACCGCGGCCTTGCAGCTGGGCGGGCCGGTCGACGTGCTGATCGCGGGTCGCAACGTCGCGGGCGCGGCCGAAGCCGCCGCCGGGCTTGCCGGCGTCGCGCGCGTGCGCGTTGCCGACGACGCGCTCTACGAGCACGGCCTCGCCGAACCGCTCGCCGCCCTCATTGTCGCTCTTGCCGGGGACTATTCGGCGATCGTCGCGGCGTCCAGCGCCTATTCGAAGAATATTCTGCCGCGCGTCGCCGCCCTGCTCGACGTCATGCAGGTGTCCGACATCACCAAAGTGATCGCGCCCGACACGTTCGAGCGCCCGATCTACGCGGGCAACGCCGTCCAGACGGTCCAGTCGACCGATTCCAAATTGGTCGTCACCATTCGCACCGCCGCCTTTCCGGCCGCCGGCGCCGGCGGTGCGGCGCCCATCGACGCGGTGAGCGCGGCCTCTGATCCGGGACTGTCGTCGTTCGTCGGCGAGGCTTTGGCCAAATCCGACCGGCCCGAACTGACCTCCGCCAAGATCATCATCTCGGGCGGCCGGGCGATGCAGAAGGCCGAGAATTTCAAAATCTATATCGAGCCGGTCGCCGACAAGCTCGGCGCGGCGATCGGCGCCTCGCGCGCCGCCGTGGACGCAGGCTACGCGCCCAACGATTGGCAGGTCGGACAGACCGGCAAGGTCGTCGCGCCGGACCTTTACATCGCGGTGGGCATTTCGGGCGCTATCCAGCATTTGGCCGGCATGAAAGATTCCAAAGTGATCGTCGCGATCAACAAGGACGAGGAGGCGCCGATCTTCCAGGTCGCCGATTACGGTCTCGTCGCCGATCTTTACGCCGCTTTGCCGGAACTTGCTCGGGAGCTGACAAAAATCGGACGATAGCTCTTTAGTTCTTTGTTGCAGCGCATCAGTCGGCTATGGATGCGCGGGCTCCATGGCTCATGATCGCGCGCATCGGATGCGTCGTCTCTTGGCGCACAGGCGCCGCCGGGTGAAAAAATGACGTTCGCAATCACCAGGGTCGGCGTGATCGGCGCCGGGCAGATGGGCAGCGGCATCGCGCATGTCAGCGCGCAGGCCGGGTTCGAAGTCGTGATGAACGACATCGCCGAAGAGCGGCTCAGGGCCGGCCTGGCGACGATCAACGGCCTTTTGGCGCGTCAGGTCGCCAAGGGACAGACCGACGAGGCGGAGCGCCAGGCGACGCTCGGGCGCATTTCGACCTCTTTGGCGCAGGACAAGCTCGGCGATTGCGATCTGATCATCGAGGCCGCCTCCGAAAACGAGGAAGTCAAGCGCAAGATATTCACCGGCCTGCGACCGTTCCTCAAGCCGGACGCGATCGTCAGCTCCAACACGTCGTCGATCTCGATCACCCGCCTCGCCTCGGTGACGGCGCATCCCGAGCGCTTTATCGGCATCCATTTCATGAATCCGGTGCCGCGCATGCAGCTCGTCGAGTTGATTCGCGGCATCGCGACGGAAGACGGCACGTTCGAGGCCGCCAAAGCATTCATCTCGCGTCTCGGCAAGACGGCGGTGATGTCGGAAGATTTTCCCGCCTTCATCGTCAATCGCATCCTGCTGCCAATGATCAACGAGGCGATCTACACGCTTTATGAAGGCGTCGGCTCGGTCGAGGCGATCGACACCGCGATGCGCCTTGGCGCCAATCATCCGATGGGTCCGCTGCAGCTCGCCGACTTCATCGGCCTCGACACCTGCCTGGCGGTGATGCAGGTGCTGCACGAGGGCCTCGCCGACTCGAAATACCGCCCATGCCCGCTGCTGGTGAAATATGTCGAAGCCGGCTGGCTGGGGCGCAAGACCCAGCGCGGCTTCTACGACTATCGCGGCGAGCACCCGGTGCCGACAAGATAAGGGCCGCCCGCGATTTTCTCATGGGGCGCCAGTCGAGGCTTCGTTCCGACTACGAGATTTTCGGCCGTGTGCGCAATCGTCCATCGACCCCGTCGCCGCTCGATCGTGGTTCCGCCGCCTATCGTTTCGCGTGAACCTGCGTCCAGAACGCCGATTTTCGGCCGTGAGCTTTGGTCAAGGCCGCTCGATAAGAGGCATGGCCATCCATCCCGGCGATCGAGGCGGCGTCGAAGGCGCCGGCAAGCTGATCCAGCTTGGCGAGGTAGCGCGCCCCGTGACCATAGGCCTGCGCCTTGGCGCGGGCGAGAATGTCGCTCAGCAGCGCCCGGTAAAGAATGGCGGCCGCCGCCGGATGATCGGGCTCAAGCGCTGCGGTCGCCGGCGCCAACAGTTGGTAGTGCCGACCGTCCCATTTGTCCCGGCGGTCGACGACAAGCCTGGCGGCGCGATCAAGCCGCGGCCAGGCGATGAAAAAGACGAGCGCGCGATAGACGTCCGTCGCCGAAGACACATGATCGAAGGCGCGGTCCAGCACGTCGAATTCGTCAAAATCATCGAGCGTCCGCACGTGCTGGCGAAGCATCTCGGCATCGAGCGTCGACTCGAATGCAGCCCAAAGCAGGGCCCTCGCGGCAGCTTTGTCGCCGAGCTTTTCGAGGATGCGCGCCTCCAGCGTGACGCGCGCGCCCCCTCGCAGGTCGCGGATTTCCGCGCGGTCGGCGAGGTCGGCATGGCTTATGTAACCGATCCTTCGCCCGCTTTTGCGCCGAACCCAGATAAGCGCCTCCTCGCCGCGTCCGGCCGCCAGAAGGCGCTCGGCAATCCCCATCGTCTCCTGAACGTGCGGCTGCTTGGTTTCTTCCAACGCGATGAAGCCGTCGAGATCGCCGCGCGCCTCGGCGATCGCCTGCCGAGTCGCGACAATCCCCGAGAGGCGCGTATCGCGATCCCAGTCGCGCTTGGCGTCGCGCTGGTCGCAGAGGCTGACTTGTTGGGCCGCAAGACCCGCGTCCCAACTTGCGCGGGCCGCCTCCGGAATATCGCCGACGACGGCTTTTACGACGTCCGCCATATACCCATGGGTTTCGTTGGCCAGCGCCGAAGCGATCTTGTTTGGTAGTTGGCTCCGGTCGGCCTCGGCCATGGCGCCGACGAGAGGGCGCATCGCGGCGATCGCGTCTTGATAAAGGTTTTGTACGCGGCCGCTGGAATCGTCGACCCGCTCGAAGACCGCGCGATGCGTTGCGACGAACCTTATGAGCCGGTCGACCGCCGCTGCGGCGTCCGCCGGTCCGAGTTCGTCGACGATCGTCTTGATCGTCATGTCGAGATCGGCAGCGAACGTCTTCGCCTTGTCCCATTCGATGAAGCCGCGCGCCCGTTCGAGCCCGCCGAGCCGGCGGTCCACCAGGGAAGCGACGGCCTCGGGTCCCTTCGTCCCCGCCAGCGCGGCGGATACGAGCTTCCGGAAACCGGCGTCGCGCTCCGTTTCGTCGAGGACGAGTTTCGCCAGCTTCCCGGCGCCCAGGGCTGTGAGCGCGTCCAGATTTATCGCCGCCTTCCTAGCCATCCGATCGCTCACTCGCCGTCCGGATTGATCTTTCTAAGACTCTTGACCGCGCCGCGCCGGCCCTTCGCGTCCAGCCGCCGGGTCTTCGAGGCGAGCGTCGGCCGCGTCGCGCGGCGCGGCCGGGGCGCCTCCTGCGCTTTCAGCAGCAGCGCTTCGAGCCGCTCGCGCGCGTCCTCGCGATTGCGGGGCTGGCTGGCGTAGCGCTGCGCGAAAATGACGACGATTCCGTCGTTGGTCATGCGCGATCCCGCCAGACGCGCCAGACGCGCCGCGACATCGCCCGGCAAGCCCGCGCCGCGCGCGTCGAACCGCAATTCGACGGCGGTCGACACTTTATTGACGTTCTGGCCGCCGGGTCCCGAAGCGCGAACGAAATTCTCGGTGATCCGACTCTCGTCGATGAACAGGGCGCCGATCTTCATGGGCCTCGCCTGACGGCGGCCGGACAAGCCGGCGCCGAGGAGCGGGATAGATCGCGCCGTCGCGGCCTCACCGCCACTCCCTGACATCCACGAACCGCCCGGCGATCGCCGCCGCCGCCGCCATCGCCGGCGACACCAGATGGGTGCGGCCCTTATGGCCCTGCCGGCCTTCGAAATTGCGGTTCGAGGTCGAGGCGCAGCGCTCGCCCGGCGCGAGCTTGTCGGGGTTCATCGCCAGGCACATCGAGCAGCCGGGCTCGCGCCATTCGAAGCCCGCCGCCTTGAAGATCGCGTCGAGCCCTTCCTGCTCGGCCTGCGCCTTTACGAGACCGGAGCCCGGCACGACCATCGCCTTGACGCTGTCGGCGACCCGTCGTCCCTCGACGATCCTGGCCGCCGCGCGCAAATCCTCGATCCGGCCGTTGGTGCAGGACCCCAGGAACACCCGGTCGATCGCGATGTCGGTGATCTTCTCGCCGCCGTTGAGGCCCATATAGTCGAGCGACCGCTTGATCGAGGCGCGCTTGTGCTCGGTCTTGCCGTCCTCGACATGCGGCACTGCGCCGTCGATCGAAACGACGTCCTGCGGGCTGGTGCCCCAGGAGACGATCGGCGGCAGACGGGAGGCGTCGAGGCGCACTTCATGATCGAAATGCGCGCCGTCATCGGTGCCGAGCCGCGACCAATAGGCGACCGCCTGGTCCCACAGCGCGCCTTTGGGCGATTTGGGGCGGCTCTTGAGATAGGCGAAGGTCTTCTCATCCGGCGCGACCATGCCCGCCCGCGCGCCCCCTTCGATCGACATGTTGCAGACCGTCATCCGCCCTTCCATCGAAAGGGCGCGGATCGCTTCGCCAGCGTATTCGATGACGTGGCCGGTGCCGCCCGCCGTGCCGATCTCGCCGATAATCGCCAGGATGATGTCCTTGGCGGTGACGCCGGCGCCCGGCGCGCCGTCGACCGTCACGCGCATGTTCTTCGCTTTGGTCTGCATCAGCGTCTGGGTCGCCAGCACATGCTCGACTTCCGACGTGCCGATGCCGTGGGCGAGGGCGCCGAACGCTCCATGGGTCGACGTGTGGCTGTCGCCACACACGATCGTCGTCCCCGGCAGCGTGAAACCCTGCTCCGGCCCGATGATGTGCACGACGCCCTGGCGCGGGTCGAATTCATCATAATATTCAATGCCGAATTCGCGCGCGTTTGCGGCGAGCTGCTCGACCTGCAGGCGGCTCTCGGGATCCTTGATGCCGCCCGAGCGGTCGGTGGTCTGGATGTTGTGATCGACCACGGCGAGGGTTTTTTCGGGCGCGCGCACTTTGCGGCCGGCGAGGCGCAGGCCTTCGAAAGCCTGCGGGCTGGTCACTTCGTGGATGAGATGGCGGTCGATATAGAGAAGGGTCGTGCCCTCGGATCGCGTCTCGATGACGTGGTCGTCCCATATCTTGTCGTAGAGCGTGCGGGCCTTGGGCATCAATGGCTCCCGCGCCGGGCGGCGCATGAGGGGGGACTTGCGTTGGGGCGCTATGTAAGGCCAACGCGCGCAAGAGAAAAGAGGCGTTTTCGCCTTCCGGCGGTGACGCCGCGCCGCGCGCGCCCTAATGTGGCGCCGCCCGATCTTCCGCGAGCCCGTCCATGCGGTCCGCCAAAACCATCCACGTCATCTCCTGCCATGCCGAGGGCGAGGTCGGCGACGTCATCGTCGGCGGCGTGGCGCCGCCGCCGGGCGAAAC
>JBEKSH010000082.1:0-7852 GCA_049517235.1 Roseiarcus sp.
TTCAACGGCGTCAGCCTGCCGCCGCGGCTGAAGGATCGCCAAAAGGACCAGCTTCGCCGCGTGCAGATGATCTACCAGATGCCCGATGTCGCGCTGAACCCCCAGCAGACCTTGCTCGAAATCATCGGCAGGCCGGTCGCGTTCTATTTCAATCGCTCGCGCGAGGAGGTGAGAGCGCGCGTGCTGGAGTTGCTGCGGCAGATGGACCTGCCCGAGAGTTTCATCACGCGCAAATCCAGCGAATTGTCGGGCGGCCAGAAACAGCGCGTTTCGATCGCCCGCGCCCTGGCGGCCGAGCCCGATCTGATCATTTGCGACGAGGTGACTTCGGCGCTCGATCAGTTGGTGGGCGAGGAGATCTTGCGCCTGCTGAAGAAGCTGCAGGAGGATTTGGGGATCGCCTATCTCTTCATCACCCATGACCTCGGCACGGTGAAACGCATCGCCAACAAGGTCGCGGTGATGCTGAGAGGCCGGGTCGTCGCGGCGGGCGAAACGGTGAATGTTTTCGCGCCGCCGTATCACCCTTACACCGAGCTGCTTCTGTCGTCGGTGCCGGAAATGCGGCCCGAATGGCTCGACGAGGCGCTGGCGCGGCGCGCCGCCCGATCGGCTGCGTGAGCGGGCCGGGCCGCGCGACGCTTTCGGTTATTCGGCTTCGAACCGGAGCCGACTCCCGCGCCGCGGCGCCCTCGCCCTTGCCGCGCGCGCCATTCATTGGTTATACGGCTTAAGCCAGCCCCGATGGGCTGCGCAATTTTTGACAAGGGCTGCGCTTCAATTCAAGGAACGACGGCCGCGTCCGATCCGACTCGATCGGAGCGCGCCGCAATTGATTTCGATTTCCCGACGCCCGGGTTCCACCGGGCGCGATCGGCGGCACAGGACGGGACAATTCATGCGTGGCCCAGGCGGACCGCGTCTTCTGTTGAGACGGCTGCGCGAAGTCATGGCGGAGCCCGTCACCGCGCAGGCGCGGCTCGACCGGATCGTCGTCCTCATCGCCTCCAACATGGTGGCCGAAGTCTGCTCGCTGTACGTGTCGCGGGCCGACGGGCCATTGGAGCTGTTCGCCACCGAGGGCCTCAAGCGCGAGGCCGTCCATCTGACGACGATGCGTCCGGACGAGGGACTGGTCGGCCTGATCGCGGCGAGCGCCGAACCCCTCGCCCTGTCCGACGCGCAGAGCCACCCGGCCTTTTCCTACAAGCCCGAGACCGGCGAGGAAATCTATCAGTCGTTCCTCGGCGTGCCGGTGCTGCGCGGCGGCAATACGCTGGGCGTGCTCGTCGTGCAAAACCGGGCGCGGCGCAGCTATTCGGAAGAAGAGATCGAAGCGCTGCAGACGACCGCGATGCTGCTGGCCGAGTTGATCGCTTCGGGCGAACTGCAATCGATCGCCGGCCAGGGCGCTGAAATAGCGCTGCGCCGCCCCCTTTCGTTGAAGGGGTCGCCGATCGCCGACGGCCTGGGGCTCGGGCATGTGGTGCTTCACCAGCCGCGAATCATCGTGACCAAGCTGGTCGCCGACGACGTCGACAGCGAAATGGTCCGGCTCGACGGGGCGATCGCGGCGATGCGCGCCTCGGTCGACGAACTGATCGATCGCTCGGACGACGCGGGTCCGGGCGAGCATGTCGAGGTGCTCGAAGCCTTCCGGATGATCGCCCACGATCGCGGCTGGCTGCGCCGGTTGCGCGAGGCGGTCAGCAGCGGCCTCACCGCCGAGGCGGCGGTCGAGCGCGTTCAGAACGACGCGCGCGCCAAGCTGCAGCGCCAGACCGATCCCTATTTGCGCGACCGGCTGCACGACCTCAACGATCTGGCCAACCGGTTGTTGCATCAATTGGCGGGTCAGAGCCTGACCTTGCTGCCCAGCGCCCTGCCCGAAAACGCCAGTCTGGTCGCCCGCTCGATGGGGCCCGCGGCCCTGCTCGACTATGACCGCTCGCGTCTGCGCGGTCTGGTGCTCGAGGAGGCCGGCGCGTCGAGCCATATCGCCATCGTCGCGAGGGCGCTCGCCATTCCGGCGGTCAGCGAAGTCCCCAACATTTCTGAAATCGTCGAACAGGGCGACGCGATCATCGTCGACGGCGTCACCGGCGAGGTTCAGCTGCGCCCGCAATCCGACATCGAGGAAGCCTACCGCGAGAAGGCGCGTCTGCGCGCCCGCCGCCAGGATCAATACCGCGCTCTTCGCGATACGCCCGCCGTGACGCGCGACGGGATCGAAGTCGGGCTGCACATGAACGCGGGGCTGGTCGTCGACCTGCCGCACCTCGACGAGACCGGCGCGCAATCCATCGGCCTGTTCCGCACGGAATGGCAGTTCATGCTCGCGCTGCGCTTCCCGCGCCTGTCGGCGCAGGAGCTGCTTTACCGGACGGTGCTCGACGCGGCCGGCGCGCGGCCGGTGACGTTCCGCACCCTCGATATCGGCGGCGACAAGGTGCTCCCCTACATGAAGGGGCCGGAAGAGGAAAATCCCGCGCTCGGCTGGCGGGCGATTCGCATCGGGCTCGACAAGCCCGCGCTGCTGCGCACCCAGCTGCGCGCGATGCTGCGCGCCGGCGCCGGCCGCAGCCTGCGCGTCATGCTGCCGATGGTCTCCAGCGTCCACGAATTCGTCGCCGCGCGGGCCTTGCTGGAGCGCGAGCTCGCTTTCTCCGATCATCGTGGGCGGGAGCGCCCGCTGGAGCTGCAGATCGGCGTGATGGTCGAGGTTCCCGCGCTGCTGTGGCAACTCGATGAACTCGCTTCTCGCGTCGACTTCCTGTCGGTCGGCTCGAACGACCTGCAGCAATATCTCTACGCCGCCGATCGCGACAACAAGCGCGTGGCGAACCGTTTCGACTGCCTGGCGGCCGGGTTCCTTCGCGCGTTGAAAGCGATCGCCGACGCGGGCCGCCGCCACGGCAAGCCGGTGACCCTGTGCGGCGAGATGGGCGGGCGCCCGCTCGAGGCGATGACGCTGATCGCGCTGGGCTATCGCGGATTGTCGATGTCCGCCGCCGCGATCGGGCCGATCAAGGCGATGGTGCTGTCGCTTGACGCCGCGGTGGCTGCGCGCGAGGTCGAAGCGCTGCTGGCCGGCAGCGGCGAAACCGCTTCGCTGCGCGAGCCGCTGCGGGCGCTCGGCGAGCGCCTCGGGGTCCGCTTGTAGCCGACGCGCCGCCCGACGCGCGACCCGACAGCCAAGGCCAGTGAACAACGCCATGACGCCAAACGACAATCTCGATCTCATTCTGCGCCGCCATCTGGAAATCGGCGCCCGCCTCGCCGAAGGCGGCGGCGGCAGCGACTACGCGGCGCTGTCGCGCGAACTCGCCGATCTCGATCCCGTGGTGGCGGCGATCAAGGCCTATCGCGCCAAGGAGCGCGAGCGCGCCGATCTGGCGGCGCTGATCGACGATCCCGCCACCGACGGCGAAATGCGCGCGATGGCGCGCGAGGAGCTGGCTATTGCCGAGGACGAAGCGGCGGCGATGGCGCGCGATATCCGCCTCTCGCTGCTGCCCAAGGACGCCGCCGACGAGGGCAACGTCATTCTCGAAGTGCGCGCCGGAACCGGCGGCGACGAAGCGGCGCTGTTCGCCGGCGACCTCTTCCGCATGTATCTCAAATACGCCGAATCCAAAGGCTGGAAGGTCGACGTGCTGTCGGCGAGCGAGGGCGCGGCGGGCGGCTACCGGGAAATCATCGCCGAGATCGCCGGTCGCGGCGCCTTCGCGAGACTCAAGTTCGAGAGCGGCGTGCATCGCGTGCAACGTGTGCCGGCGACCGAAACGCAGGGCAGGATCCACACCTCCGCGGCGACCGTCGCGGTGCTGCCCGAGGCGCGCGAAATCGATCTCGTCATCAACGAGGCGGACCTTAAGATCGATACGATGCGCTCCAGCGGGGCCGGCGGCCAGCATGTCAACAAGACGGAATCGGCGATCCGCATCACCCATCTGCCGACCGGCGTGGTGGTCGCGGTGCAGGAAGAGCGCTCGCAGCACCGCAACAAGGCCAAGGCGATGGCGCTGCTGCGCTCGCGCATCCTGGACGCGCAGAACCAGCGGGCGGATGCGGAGCGGGCCGCCGACCGGCGCTCGCAGGTCGGCTCGGGCGATCGCTCGCAACGCATCCGCACCTATAATTTCCCCCAGGATCGCGTCACCGACCACCGCATCAACTTGACCCTCTATACCCTCTCCAGGCTGATGGAGGGCGAGGGCCTCGACGAAATCATCGACGCGCTGACCGCCGAGCGCCAGGCCGAGCTGCTGGCGGCGCAGGGGGCGCTGTGAGGGGGCGGCGTTCAGCGCCTTAAATGCGTGACGCCGCTCTCGCTCTTTTCGTCGTTTCTGGAGAACGCCCCATGCCATCGCCGTGCTCGCCGTCATCCCGAAGGGACCGGAACGAAGCTCAAGGAGCGGCGCCGCAGCGCGCCGCGACATGACCGGTCGGCTCGCCCCGACATGACGCGATCCGGCCTATTTGCTGGCGCCCCCTGAAAAGCGGTATCCACCGCGCGCGAAGTATAGTAATCGGCCGCCGCGCCCATTGCGGGCGGCGCGCATTGCGGGGTCTCGTGGAACAGGGAATATCGGCGGCGCCGGTCCGGCTGGCCTATGGCGTCGATCCAAAACGGCCGGAGCGTTACAGCCTGCGTCAGGCCCGCTACGACGCGCTCGCCCATGACATCGACGCGCTCGCCGGGGCGGCGGCCAAGGCGGGGCGGCGGCTCAGCGTGCTCGATATCGGCAGCGGCGGCGGCGCCACGCCGCGGCATTTGCGCGCCCGGCCCAATTTCGGCGCCGTCGACATCGACGCGACCGACGTCGACAGGCAATACAACGTCGACACTTCGCTCTACCGCTCGATGTTCATCGGCGACCTGACCAAGGGCTATCCCGAACTCGCCTCCGCCTCCTACGACGTCGTCGTTTGCGAGCAGGTGCTGGAGCATTTGCACGAACTGGCGGTTCCGATGGCGACATTCGGGCGGCTGTTGAAGCCGGGCGGACGCGCGTTCATCGGGGCGCCGATCTTCTTGCCGCCGCTGCATCTGGCCCGCCGCCACCTTGTGCCGGTCCTGGACAGATTGACCGGGTCGAACCACCGGCGCACCCATGTCCAGGCGTTCACCCTCGCCAATCTCAAGGCGGCGCTGCTCGCCCATTCCGGGCTGAGTTTTGTGGAGGCGCGCGGCTTTCGCATCATTTCAGGCGGCGTCCTTCGCCCGCTCGAAGAGCGGCGCTGGTGGTGGACGTTCAATCGATGGCTCGGCGCGAGCCTGCCCGCCGCCTGCATCGAGGTCCAGATCGTGCTGGAAAAGCCCGCCTCGCCCGAAAAATCCGCGGGATGAGCGTGCGCCTGCCGCGCTGGAGCCCGGGCCAGCGGATCGGCCTTTTGGGGGGCTCCTTCAACCCGCCCCATGAAGGCCATCTTCTGGTGTCGCGATTGGCGTTGCAGCGGCTCCGGCTTGATCGGCTGTGGCTGCTGGTGACCCCAGGCAACCCGCTCAAGCCGATCGCCGGACTGCCGACATTGTCCCAGCGAATCGAGGCCGCCCGCGCGATGGCGCACGATCCGCGTATCGCCGTCACCGGCTTCGAGGCGGAAATCGGCGCGCGCTTCACCCACGATTCGATCGCTTGGCTGGTCCGCCGGGCGCCCGGCGTCCATTTCGTCTGGATCATGGGCGCGGACAACTTGCGGCAGTTTCATCTGTGGCGGCGTTGGCGCAACATCGCCAGGCTCGTTCCCATCGCGGTCGTCGATCGCCCGGGATCGACGCTAAGCGCTCTCAACAGCCGCGCCGGCGCCGCGCTCGCGCCGTTCCGAGTCGCCGAAAGAGATTCGCCGCGCTTCGCGGAGCGGCGGGCGCCCGCGTTCATATTCCTGCATGGACCGCGCTCCAGCCTGTCTTCGACCGCGATCAGGCGCGTCGGACCGGCGCAATAGCGGCTATTTGCCGCCGCGCGAGCGACTGGAGAGCCGGGTTTTCGTTTTTCATGGCCCGGCTTTCAAACCGCCGGTTGAAAACTGGGCGGACTGGGCTCATGTTCTCATTAGGCGTCGACGACTCGGCGCCACGCAGGAGGATATTGACGCTGACATTCTCGCCCCACAATGAAGCGGCGCCTTCGCCGCTCGCCCCGGCAGTCCGGCCAATGCTACAGGACGCCGGCCCACTCGCGCAGACGATGCTAACCAGCCTGGAAGACACCAAGGCCGAAAATATCGTCTCCATCGATCTGCGCGGCAAGACAACCCTCGCCGATCTGATGATAATCGCGACAGGCCGCTCCAACGTCCACGTTCGAGCCATCGCCGACCGCGTCGTCAAGGCCTGCAAGGCCGCCGGCTACGCCGCCCCGCGCATCGAGGGCCTGCCGCATGGCGATTGGGTCCTGCTCGACGCTGATGACGCCATCGTCCATATTTTCAAGCCGGACGTGCGCCAGTTCTACAACCTCGAGAAGATGTGGGGCGCGGATCGTCCCCGAGAGAAATTGCAGCTCAGAGCGATCTGAGCCCGCAGGCGGTTTCGCCGACGCCGTTTGCGAAAGCGGCCCGCGGCGCGCTATCGAAGCCGGCGGCGTCTTGATTCGCGCGCCGCATTGATTTTGCTCGATTCGAGCAAGATCGATCGGGCCGTTCGCCGGGCGGAGCTGTGTGGCGAGCCTGCGCAGCCTTAACGCCGTGGCTCCGGCGTCTTTTGCAAGGCGGGGACTGTGCGTTTGCTGCTGATCGGCGTCGGCCGCCTCAAGGCGGGTCCCGAGCGCGAACTGTTCGATCGCTATTTCAAGCGGCTCGCCGATCTGGCGCGCACGACCGGGTTCTCCGGCGTCGATTTGCGCGAAATCGAGGAAGGCCGCGCGCGGCGCCCCGAGGATCGGCAGGCGGAGGAGGCGCGCTCGATTCTCGCCGCCTTGCCCAAGGGCGCGAGGCTCGCCCTGCTCGACGAGCGCGGCGCGGCGCTTTCCAGCGCGCAATGGGCGAATGAAATCGGCAAAGCGCGCGACGGCGGCGCGCCCGCCTATGCTCTCGTCGTCGGCGGACCCGACGGGCTTGATCCTGCCTTGCGTGAGAAAGCCGACCGCGTCCTGTCATTCGGCGCGGTGACCTGGCCGCACCAGCTCGCGCGCGTCATGGCTGCCGAGCAGCTTTATCGAGCGCTCTCGATACTTGCCGGGCATCCCTATCACCGCGCTTGAACGCCGCTTTGTCGTCGCCAGTTTCGACGTTAGACTTGGCCCATGCAGATTCGCGGGTCCTCGAAAGGGATGGCGCCGGCGGCGAGCCGCCGGGCGGCGTCGGCGTTCGGCTTGGTCTGGACGGCGATCTTCGCCGCTCTGGCGGCCGCTAATCCCGCCTCGCCGCAACGTGCTTTCGCCGATCCTATCGCTCCTGCCGCCAAAAGCGACGACAAGGCGACGCAGGAAATGCAATTGCGCGGCGTCGAGGACACGATGCGCGCGTCGGAAGATCAGCGGCGGCGGATCGAAGCGGACATCGAGACGATTCGCGCCGATCGGGCCCGCCTCAACGCGGCGCTGATCGACACGACCGCCAAAGTGCAGGACACCGAGCGCCAGATCGAGGCAGCGAACGTCCGGCTGACCACGCTCACGGGCAGCGAGGAGGCCTTGCGGCGGTCGCTCGAGCGCCGGCGCGGGGTGATCGCCGACGTGCTCGCCGTGCTGCAACGCATGGGCCGCAGCCCCCCGCCGGCGATTCTGGTGCGCCCGCGCGACATGACGCAGGCGATAAGAGCGGCGATGCTGCTCGGCTCGGTGATTCCCGATCTGAAATCGGAGACGGTCGCGCTCGCCCAGGATCTGGAAGAACTCGCCGATTT
>JBEKSH010000083.1:0-7832 GCA_049517235.1 Roseiarcus sp.
GCCCTGACACTTCGGGCTCGCCTTCTGGACCTTTCCCGTGAAGTGACGCACCGTCCCGTCTTTGATCGACCATGGCCCGCTGACTTTTGTCGAAATGACGGCGGCGGCTAAATCAGCCCCTCAGCCTCCAGTGCCCGCGGCAGCTGCGCACGAACTTGGGCGAGCGCGAATCTCCCGTCGCGAGAGGCGGCTTTCAGCAGTAGGTCGGCTGTATGTTGCCAGTGATGTGTTCGCTGGCGGAGTTCTGGCAACGATAGCATGAGACGACGTGCGTCAGCCAAGGTCGCGAGCTTGCGGCCATCCTTGAGCGCGATCGGCTGGTCAAATTTGCGGACCCAGGGCATAGGCTGAGCATAAGCGCCCGGCGTTTCGTCAAGGTTAACCGCCCGCAGTCGCTGGCAGCCGATGCGTCCGTGCCGCGCGATCGTGGCTTCCTCGATGGCTACCGTCCCAACAGCAGCTCGTATCTCTCGAAAAAGGGACCAGACGCGACGTCCTTCAGCATGGATTGAGCGGCTGTTCCTTAGCAAGGAAACGGCGCACCTCTTCCGCGGCCGCTTCAGCCGCAAACTTGATCGTTTTCACCGACGCGCCCGCGATATGCGGCGTCAGGGTGACATTGTCGAGCCGCAACAATTCCCAATCCGCCGGGACCGGCTCGACGCCGAAAGTCTCGATCGCCGCGCCGCGCAAATGGCGGCTCTTCAGCGCCTCGGTCAGAGCGGGATAATCAACGAGCGCGCCTCGCGCCGTATTGACGAAATAGGCGCCCGCCTTCATCGCGGCAAATTGTTCGGCGCCTATGAATCCGTGCGTCTCCTCGGTCACCCGAGCGTGCAAGGTCACGACGTCGCTTTCGGCCAGGATGCGGTCCAGCGACGCTTGAACGACGCCATCCCTGACGTCATCGACCGAAAGCTCGACGTACGGGTCACACACCAGAACCTTGCAACCGAACGCCTTGAGGATGCGAACCACCTTGGTCCCGATATGCCCGTAGCCGACGACGCCCACCGTCATTTCGCAGAGCTCTTCGCCGGTGAGATCGGCGCGATAAAGGTCGCCGCGCCACTCGCCTCGTCGTAGGGCCTCGTGGCCACGGGTGATCAGACGCGTCTCGGCGAGAATCGCGCCCAGCGTGAATTCGGCGACTGCGCTGGCGTTGCGGCCCGGCGTGTTGACGACCAGGATTTTGCGTTGGCGCGCCGCCGCCATGTCGATGTTGACCGGGCCGCCGCGCGACACCGCAATCATGCGCAGATTGGGCAGGCGGTCCATGATCCCGGCGGAAAACGGCGCCAGTTGCGTCACGACGATCGACGCGTCGGCCGCTTGCGCAACGACTTCGTCCGCGCTGCCTTGATACTCCTTGAGGCCGCCCATGCCCGCTTCGGCGTAGCCGTGCTGCATCGGCACGTCCGGCCAGGGCATCTCGTGCGAACGTATCGACAGCGCGTCGCCGCACTTGCGGCGGATCGCCGTTTCGAACATGGACGGCAGCATGAAGCGGTCGCCGATAATCGCTATGTCCGCTTTCACGTCTTCACCTGTTTGGTGTGGCGACCCGAACATTAATATTTTCAAAACTCGTCAAGCACTATCTTGAGCGCGTCTTCTTGCAATTTGACCGCTATTCGGCCTGCCGCCGGGCAAGGCTGCAATTCGTAAGATCAAGCTTCCCAACGTCGCGGCTAGTCGTGGCGCGCGGCGCGAAATTTTCCTCGCCCAAAAACTGTTCCGGATTCCCGCATGAGCATGGTCGACATCAAGCCTAAGGCGGTGTTCGAGCCGGTCAAAACGAAGATTGGGTCGGGCTGGAATGTACTCGTCACTCTGCCAAATGGCGATCAAACCCAGCTCAGCGGGTTCGACACGAAAGCGAATGCAAGAGAATGGATCGCAAACGAATCGGCGTCTTGGCTCCAAGGTTATAGGGGTGGACGGTATTGGTAATATCCCGAAGTTCCTCGCGTCGTATTACCGAGCAAAATGCATGGCCGATGTCATTGCTCGCTCGGCGAGAGTGACATTCTGGCCTGATTTCAGAGGGCGAAGTGCTATTTGTCCCTAAACAGTGGGGGCCATTGCTGAGCTCAGCGCGCTCCGTGGTCTGGCGGCGTTCTGTCCCGGTACGCTCGGACTCAGCGCGGGAGGAAACGTCATGCGGACCTACGTGGCCGTGATGCAAACGTCGGGGATCAACACAACGAAGTGTTCGGACATGCGGCGAGAACTGCATTCCCCGTCAATAACTTGCTGCGGCTGTCCACGCTTGCCAGGAGCGACAGACCGGACGCAACATGACGCTGAAATCGGTGGCTATCACGGGAATGTTGGATGAAGCCTGCCTCGGCCGTAGCGGTCCTCTGCATGATTTTCGCCGCCCCGCCCGCCGAGGCCCAGCTTGCGTTGCCCGGTATTATTGCGCCGAATGCGGTAGGGACCGTGGCAAGGGCCCCCGGGCCCCACAGGACGCCAAAGGCCGCGGCGACCTATGCGCCGCCGAGCGCCGCGACCGTGATCGGGCGCGCCCTGCTGCTCAATGGGGCGAATGGCCTGCTGCAATTTTCCGGTCGAGCGGACGCTTTGCGAATCGATCGGCTTACGATGCTCGGCGAAGTTATTTCGGACTCGACGCAACAGTGTCGCATCGACGTAGGCGGCGGGGCGACGATAGAGACCAAGAGTCTGGGACGCCCCGACGGATTGTTGCGCTTTGAAGCCGACATTCCCGCCTGCCCTTTCGAATTCGACATTCTCGATGGCGCCGTGCTGGTACCCGTTCAATTGCAGTCCTGCATATTCAAGGATGCCGATTGCCAGGCGAACCCCTCGGGCCTTTGGGGGCCGGATGGGGCCAGAATTGTGATGGACGTCAAGGCTATGGAACAGGCGCGCGCTCGCGCCGAAGCCGCGATGGCCGCCAATTATCGCGCTTTGGACGCGCGTTTGAAGGACCGCGCGAAGGCGGACGATCTCGTCCGCGAGCAGAACCGCTTCCTGGCGGACCGGGACGATATATGTCGAGCTTATTCTCACGAAAATATGCATAACTTCTGCGCAATCCGGCTGACCGAGGCGCGGGCGGCGCTCCTGAAGGCGCGGACTGACGAACTGCCGGACGTCGTCGCGAAGAGCCGCGGCTCTGCGCCGCATCACCGCAAACCGCCGCAATGACCGGTTCGACTCTCGTGACGGGTCGGCTCCCGAGGTGATTTTGGGTCTGAGGGAGGATCGCCGGGCGGCGCGTCTTGCCCTCTCTCAGCCGACGGTGCTACCAAGAACCAACTTGGCGGTCGACGTGGAGGTGACGCTGAAAAGGTCTCTCGCCAAGCGTCTTAAGGAAAAAAGGATCCTTGTGGCGCCGGGCGTCTTCGACATGGTGTCGCTGAGGCTTGCCGACGCCATGGGGTTCGAGGCGCTCTATGTCACCGGGTATGGCGTCGTCGCGTCTCAACTGGGCCTGCCGGACGCGGGGCTGGCGACTTACACCGAGATGGTTGGGCGAGTGGGCGCCATGGCGGGGATGGCGGCGACTCCGCTCATCGCCGATGGCGATACGGGCTACGGAGGTCTGCTCAACATCCGCCGCACAGTTCGCGGCTACGAGGCCGCCGGCGCCGCCGCGATACAGCTTGAGGATCAGGAATTCCCCAAGAAATGCGGCCACACGCCCGGCCGCCGGGTCGTCGCGATTGAAGACATGCGCCGGCGGATCGAGGTCGCCGTCGAAGCGCGCAGCGATCCCAAGTTCCTCGTCGTCGCGCGCACGGATGCGCGCAGCTCCCTGGGTCTGGATGAGGCCTTGCGGCGCGGGGAGGCCTACGTGAAGGCGGGCGCCGACATTCTCTTCATCGAATCGCCGGAGAGCGAAGCGGAGATGGCCAGGATCGGCCGCAGCTTCGACGTTCCGTTGCTTGCCAACATGGTCGAAGGTGGACGAACGCCGGCGTTGCCTGCGCGCAGGCTGGAGGAACTGGGCTTTCGCATTGCGATCTTTCCCGTGGCGGGGCTGCTCGCCGCGGCCGCCGCCCTGCAACGCGTCTACCGTCGCCTCAACGAAACTGGCAGCTCCGCCGGCGCAGGAGAGGCGTACTTCCCCTTCGCCGAGTTCAACAAGCTGATGGGTTTCGAAGAAATCTGGGAATTCGAACGCAAGCACGTTGAACGCCCCAAGCCAGGAGGACCACCATGACCATCGTTAAGAAGAGCATCGACATCGCGACGGCAGAGCGGGCGATTGCCGCCGCGGCCAAGAAAGCGACCGAACTTGGCCTCAAGATGTGTATCGCCATCAGCGACGAGAGCGGCGACCTGAAGGCCTTCGGGCGGATGGACGGCGCGCCCAAGCTTTCCATCCAGATCGCCGAGGACAAGGCGTTCACCGCGGCTTCCTACGGCCTGCCGACCCATGTCTGGTACGACTTCATCAAGGACGATCCACCGCTGCTCCACGGCATCACCCATACGCCGCGCCTAATCATATACGGGGGCGGATTCCCCATCGTGCTCGAAGGGGAGGTCGTGGGAGCGATCGGCATAAGCGGAGGCCATTACAAGCAGGACATGGAATGCGCCCGCGCCGCGCTCCAGGCGATCGGCGCTGAAGCGAAGTGAGCCTCTGGGCTACCCCGACAAGAGCCGTCCGATGCCCGAGACCGAGAATGCCGCCACGATCATCGACTGGCTGATCGCCACCGGACGCGACAAGGATGATCTTGGCGAAATGCCAGCCGGCCTATGCGAACGGCTGGCGGCGCGCGGGGCGCCGCTGTGGCGCGTCATGCTCGCGATGCGGGCCGTCGATCCCACCGCCACGGTCTTCAACTGGCATTTTTACTACGGCGTTGACATAGTGCCGATGATCCGCCGGACGCAATCTCGCGCCCGCTCCTATCGTCCAAGCGCTTCACCTGAAGCTGCCTCGATCCTTGCGAGCGCCTCTCGCACCGCTGCGGCGAAGGCAGGGTGGTCATAGAGATCGTTGTGCCCTGCGTCGATGGCCCCCTCAAACACCAGGTTGCTGATCGCCTGTCGGAGAGGCGCGCTGCGCCGCGCCGGCACGATGGCGTCGCGCTTCGCTATGATCAGGGCCGTGGGCGCAAGCGAGCCACGAACGAACTCGATCGTGGGCATACGATGGCGGAGAAGCAGGTCGACTGGAGCCCACCAGTACAGGTCCCGAGCCAAGGCCTCCAGCGAGTCGAAGGGCGTGACCAGGATTAGCCCCACAACAGGTCGATGCCGGGCAAGATAGGCGGCGACTGCAGAGCCGATGCTGAACCCGACCGCAACAATATGCTCTCCTACCTGCGATTGCCGCAGGTGGTCGAAGATCGCAAGTGAATCGGAAAACAGCGCCTGGGCGCTCGGCCTACCGCTGCTCAGGGCATAACCTCGGTAGTGGAACGCAACGACATCGCGATCAGGGAGGAGCCTTTGCAGGGTGAGAGCCATAGCCTCGGCATTCCAGGCGTTCCCGCCAAAGCCGAGCAGCGTTGGCGCGCACTCAGCCCTCCCTCTCTGAGATGGGATTCGCACGCCCGCGAGGCTTTCGCCGTCAGCTGTCCTGACCTTGAGACGCTGCGTTGAAGCGGGAAGCTGAATCGGCGCTGCTCCCGCGAGCGTGGTCGGAAAAAGAAGCCAAGTCTGGGCGAAATAGATTCCCGCGATGATGGCCGCGTAGAGAGCCGCCAGGCCCAGCGTGAGGTGGACGACCCACATGGCCTCATTCCGGATACACGCGAGGATGCTACCATATACGGCGCAATAGCCGGCAGGGCATAATCAGGTCGGCCAAGAATCGCCTTCATCGCGAGCGTCCGGCCTCGGTCGCTTCCGGCCGTCTGCAGCGCTGAAGTGCAGATTCGGACAAACGCACTATCTCGTTCTGGGCGCCAGAGCCTCAGCATGAGCCGCGGGGCGTCCCCAATTTGAATCAGTGCATTCGGGTCGGGACCGACCGCGATAAGGGGATTTCAGCTGTGCGAATGACGCCGTAGTGGACGACCGGAATGCGCAAATAGCGGCCATTCCCCGCCGAAGCGCTTCTGCAACCCACGGCGATGCTTCCGCCTTGCAAAGTACCACCTACTGCGACAATCTTAGCCTCACCGAGGCCACCTTCTGGAGAATCTCGGTTACGTCATCTCTACCCGGCTTTCGATGGTGCGCTCAATGCGTCAAAACTGTTCATGCCGATGCGGCGCATCGCGCTTCGCCGTCAACGGAGGGCCGATCGGGCGCCTTTATTGCCACTGCACGATCTGTCAGGCCTTCAACGGGCGCCCCTATGCCGACGTGACGGTCTTTCCGGGGCGAGCGGTCGCCCTCCCTGAAGACAGCGCCGTCACCTTCAGGCATTACCGTCCGCCTCCCGCAATCGACCGCGGGTCATGTCCGGATTGCGGCGGGCCCGTCGTCGAATTCATGGCGCTCGGCCCGCTGAAGATGTTCGCTTTTGTGCCCATGCAGAACTTCGAGCGGCCGTCCGAACTGCCCGAACCGAGCCTCCACATCTTCTACCATCGACGCCTCGCCGACGCGACGGATTCGCTCCCGAAGGTCAGCGGGTACTGGGCAAGCGAGATGGCCGTCTCCAGATTGATCCTCGCCGGTTTGGTCCGGACAAAGCGGGCCGCATAGATTTCGTCCGACGAGACGGTTTGTTCTCGGCGAGCCGAAATCGGCCGCACCGTCGGAAACGGCAAATCGCGCCATCCCATTCCTGACCTTCCAATCGATGGCATGCCAGCATCACCAAGGGCGGTGATACGGCTGCAGCGGTAGTATCATTCCCGCGCTGTGCTATCATTCCTCCAGAAAGGGCCAAGAGAGCGCCGACCGGGACGGCTCAGGAGCCGTTCAATCCGCTTGGGGGGCATTCACGTGACCGACACCTCGAGCCATCCCATGGACCTGGCTGCGCCGTCGGGCGAGCGGCGGCAGGTGACGGCGCTGTTCGCGGACATGGTCGGCTTCACCGCGATCTCCGAACGGCTCGGCGAGGAGGGCACGTTTGCTCTGATCCAGCCGATCTATGAACTGATGGCCGGCGCGGTGAGGGAGCAAGGCGGCTCGGTCAAGGATTTCACCGGCGACGGAATAATGGCGCTGTTCGGCGCGCCCGATGCGCTGGAGGATGGGCCTCTGCGGGCGTGCCGCGCGGGCCTGGCGATCCACGAGCGGCTCGCCGCCGCCGCCCCCGCAATCGAGGCCAGGCATGGCGTGCGGCCCCACATGCGCATCGGCGTCAATTCAGGGCTCGCGGTGGTGACGCAGATTCGTGGCGAAAGCGGCCTGGCGACGGCGCTGGGCGACACGGTCAACCTCGCCTCGCGCTTGCAGACGCTGGCCGAGCCGGGAACCGTCTATCTCAGCGAAGCGACGCAGCGCCTTGTGCAGGGTCTCGTCGAGACGACCTTCGCGGGCGAGCGGGCGAGCGTGCGATCAAGGGCAAGGCCGAGCCGCAGAAGGTCTATCGACTCGACGCCATCCTGCGTGGTGCCACGCGGTTCGATGCGGCGATCGGCCGGGGCCTCAGCGCCTTTGTTGGGCGCGAGCGCGAACTGGATGTCCTTGAGCGCGCGCTCGCCGAGGCGCGCCAGGAGTTGCGCGAGATCGACGTCGTGGCTGATCCCGGCATGGGCAAGTCGCGCCTGCTGCATGAGTTCCGCCAGCGCATCGGCAAGGAGCAGGTCTACACATTATCGGGGAGCTGCTCGCCCGACGGCCAGCAGACACCATTCCTGCCCTTCATCGAGGTCGTCCGGCACGCATTCAGGATCAGAGTTGGAGAGAGCGAGGCGGAGGTCACGCGCAAGCTGGAATTG
>JBEKSH010000084.1:0-7811 GCA_049517235.1 Roseiarcus sp.
GAGGTCGCCTCGCTCAATATGGGCTCGATGAATTTCGGCCTGTTTCCGATGCTGGGCCGCTTCAAGAATTTCAAGCACGAATGGGAGCCGCAGGCGCTCGAGAATTCGCGCGACCTCGTCTTCCGCAACACGTTCAAGGATATCGAGTTCGTGCTGGGCGCCCTTGGCGATGCCGGCACACGCTTCGAGTTCGAGTGCTACGACACCTCCCACCTCTACAATCTGTCGCATTTCCTCGAACGGGGCCTCGTCAAGCCGCCGCTGTTCGTGCAGACGGTTTTCGGCATCCTTGGCGGCATCGGGCCGCATCCCGAGGACGTTCTGCACATGAAGCGCACGGCCGACCGGTTGTTTGGCGATCAATATCGATGGTCGGTGCTGGGCGCCGGCCGCAATCAACTCCCCATCGCCGCGCAGGCCGCCGCCATGGGCGGCAACGTGCGGGTCGGGCTGGAGGATTCGTTGTGGGCCGGCCCCGGCAAGCTGGCCGAATCCAACGCCCAGCAGGTGCGCTTCGTTCGCCAGATCATCGAGGGGCTTGGCCTCGCCGTGGCGACGCCCGACGAGGCGCGCGAGATCCTGTCGCTGAAGGGCGGCGACAAGGTCGCGTTTTAGGCGTCCGGTCGCGGAGAGCGATGTCGGCGTCCCGACCTATCAGTCGGACGAGGCGCGACGTCGGGCATCCTTCCCGTCGGCGTCCGCGCGACACGATGCAAGACCAGCGCGCCGCTTGGGTTGTGCGAGATCGCAACTATGTCTCGGCGCGTTGGCCCGGCGACGCGCACACTTTTGCCAGGACGTTCGCGGGCGTTGTGCGCAAGGCTACGACGACGGCGCCATGACGGCTTTCGCCGCTGTCCTCAAGTCCACCGCGCCTTCGAACGACCTGCGATACACGACGGCGGGCGCGGCGCGCAAAGAGCGCATGAGATCGTCCGACAAGGGGTGACTTTTTCCAGGATTGAGCTACCAATGCGCCGGCGACCCGATCAACGTTTCGTCAGTGGTGGAATTGAAAGAGAATGCTGCGATCCGCAAGTCCGCTTGGCCACGGAAATCGCAGGCGCAACGCGACTGCGGAGCGGCAGCCCCGCCAACCGGCTATCGGCAACTGCAGACGCGCGCGCCGCAACGGCGCGCCGCGGCGATCGCAAGCGTCGACGCCCGCTCCGGACAGCTGACCACCCGCCGATGCGGCCGCGACGACGCGCCGATCGCGTTTCGAGACTCGAGGACTGACATGGATCTGGGATTGGACAACAGGACGGCTCTGGTTCTTGGCGGCGGCGGCGGTCTGGGCAGGGCCATCGCGATCACGCTCGCCCGGGAGGGAGCGCGGGCGGCGGTCGCCGACATAGACGCGCAGGCCGTCGCGGCGACGGTCGACGCCATCGCCGGCGCGGGCGGCAGAGGTCTCGCTTTGACCTGGGACTTGAGCGACCTTTCGGTAATCGACGACCAATTTGCGAGAATCGAGCGTGAACTCGGCGCCGTCGACGTCCTCGTCAACATCACGGGCGGACCGCCTCCGACGCCGGCGTCGGGACAGGATGCCGCGATCTGGTCGAAGAACTTCCAGTCGATGGTCCTGTCGGTGATCGCCATCACGGACAGGGCTCTGCCGGGCATGCGCGCCCGGCGCTGGGGCCGCGTCATCACCTCGACCTCGTCCGGCGTCGTCGCCCCGATACCCAACCTCGCCATTTCGAACGCCCTGAGGCTGTCGCTCGTGGGCTGGTCCAAGACGCTCGCCCGCGAGGCGGCGCGCGACGGCGTCACCGTCAACATCGTTCTTCCCGGCCGGATCGCCACGGGACGCATTCGGTTTCTCGACGAGCAAAAGGCGAAACGCGACGGTCGAACGGTCGAAGAGGTCGCGGCCGAAAGCACCGCTTCGATTCCGGTGGGACGCTACGGCGAACCCCAGGAATATGCGGACGCGGTCGCGTTTTTGGCGAGCGCGAGAGCCTCGTATATCACCGGGTCGATCATCCGTGTTGATGGCGGCCTGATCGCCAGCATCTGAAACCACTTCACGCGGCCGCGATGCCCAGGAACGTTCGATGGACCAGCAAACGATCATTGCGACGCTAAAAGGCGTCTCGACAGCGACGATAACGACGATCCTTTTGAAGAAAGGGCTGCGCAACGTTTGGATGCGCGGTCCCCGCGTCCTGCAGGAGGGTCAGCCGCGCCTTGTCGGGCCCGCCTTCACCTTGCGCTTCATTCCCGCGCGTGAGGACCTGGCGACGCCGGACGCCTGGTCCTCGCCGCGCTCGACGCGGGCCGCCATCGAGGCGATGCCTGCGGGGAGCATCGTCGTGGCCGGCGCCATGAGCGTCCTCGACGCGGGCATTTTCGGCGATATCCTTTGCGCCCGGATCGCCAAGCGCGGCGTCGTGGGGCTGATCACCGACGGCGTCGTGCGCGACATCGCCGGCGTGCGCGCCACTGGTCTGCCGATCTGGGCCCAGGGAACCGCCGCGCCGCCGTCTGTCGCTGCAATGATCTTCTGCGGGTGGCAGGAGCCGATCGGATGCGGCGGCGTCGCAGTCTTTCCAAACGATCTCATCGTCGCGGACGAAGACGGCGCGGTCGTCGTTCCGGCGGCCTATGCTGAACACGTGGCCGCCGCCGGCGCGGAGCAGGAGCGGCTCGAGGAGTGGATCATGTCGGAAGTGGCGAAAGGCGTCGCCTTGCCCGGCCTCTATCCGCCTGACGCCGCGACCCGCGCGCGCTACGAGGCGAGGCTCGCCGAAACGGGGCGGAACGCCAACCATGAGACGTAGGGACAGATATGACGCTCGATGAGACAGCAGCCGGGGTCTATGCGATTGCCGTGACGCCTTTCGACCCGCGAGGCAATGTCGATCCCGCCTCGGTCGACCGCATGACCGATTTCTATATCGGCTGCGGCGTCAGCGGACTGACGATCCTCGGGGTGATGGGCGAGGCGCCAAAACTCGACGGCGAGGAGGCGCTGGCGCTGACCCGGCGGGTGGTCGCGCGGGCAGGCGAGCTGCCGATCATCGTCGGCGTTTCGGCGCCGGGCTTCGCGGCGATGCGGGCGCTCGCGCGCGGCGCGATGGACATCGGCGCGGCGGGCGTGATGATCGCTCCGCCCTCGCATCTGCGCAGCGACGAGCAGATCGTCGGCTATTATCGGCAGGCGGTTGAGGCCATCGGAGCGGACATACCTTTCGTCATCCAGGACTATCCGCTCGCCTTCCAGGTCATGATGACGCCCAAAGTGATCCGCGAAATCGTCCGCGCGCTTCCCTCCTGCGTCATGCTCAAGCACGAAGACTGGCCCGGCCTGGAGAAGATCTCGACCCTCCGATCGTTCGAGGCGGACGGCTCGATGCGGCCGATCTCGATTCTATGCGGGAACGGCGGCCTCTTTCTCGATTTCGAAATGGAGCGCGGAGCGGACGGGGCGATGACCGGCTACGCGTTCCCCGACATGCTTGTCGACGTGGTTCGCTTTTCCAAGAGCGGCGAACGCCAAATGGCGCATGATCTGTTCGACGCCCATCTGCCGCTTGTGCGATACGAGCAACAGGCGGGCGTCGGCCTCGCAGTGCGCAAATATGTGCTGCAAAGACGCGGCGCCATCGCCTTCGACAGCCAGCGGACGCCGTCGGTCGGACTGTCGCGAACCGCCAAGGCGGAGATCGACTATCTCCTGGAACGCCTGGGGCGGGTCGACGCCAGGGCCGTGCTGCCCTGATCGGCGCATGACGCGCCGCAAAATCGACGCGCCAAAGCGCGCCGCCGGGATTGCGCAGCCGATCAGAACCCGACCGCCTGGCCGTCGCGCCGGCCTTCCGAGGCGGCGGCGTATCCGGCCTCGCCGAGGCGCCAGATGATCTGGGCGGCGCCGAAGTCCAGGAAACCGCCGTCCGCGAGATCGTGCCCGCGGGCGGCCAAAGCGTCGCGGAGGCGATGATCCCAGGCCGCTTCGATCATCACCTTGTCGCCTTCGACGCGCCAACGCGGAGCGTCGGCGGCGGCCTGGGGATTCTGGCCCTTGGCGAACAGCCGCGTCGCGACCTGGACATGTCCCTGCGGCTGCATCGCGCCGCCCATCACGCCGAACGCCGCGACGGGGACGCCGTCCCGGGTCGCGAAGCCCGGAATGATGGTGTTGAGCGGGCGCTTGCGCGGGCCGACCTCGTTGGGATGTCCGCGCTCCAACACAAAGCAACTGCCGCGGTTGTTCAGCGCGACGCCGGTCCCGGGCACCACGATGCCGGAACCGAAGCCGCGATAGTTGGACTGGATGTAGGAGACCATCACGCCGCTGGCGTCGGCCGCGGCGAGATAGACGGTGCCATGCTGCGCCGGGCGACCGGGATGGGGCGCGCTCGCCCGCTCGCGGCGGATCAACCTGGCCCTGTCGTCGAGGTAGTCGCGCGACAGCAGCGCCTCCGCGCGGACGAGCATCGTGCGGGGATCGCCGACATGGGCCTTCACGTCGGCCATGCCAAGTTTGGTCGCCTCGATTTCGAGATGCTGGATGTCGGCGCCGTCCGCATCGAGCCCGCCAAGGTCCAGGCGATCGAGAATGCCCAAAGCGATCAGGGCGGCGAGTCCCTGACCGTTCGGCGGCAATTCATGGACGCGATAGCCCTGGAAGTCGACGGCGAGCGGCGCGACCCATTCCGGCGCGTGCTCGCCGAGATCTTCGAGCGACAGGACGCCGCCGTCACGCTTCGACGCCGAGACGATCGCCTCGGCGAGGGCGCCGCGATAGAACGCTTCGCCCTGCGTCGCGGCGATCCGTTCTAGCGTCGTCGCTTGTTCTGGACAGCGGAACATCTCGCCCGGGGCCGGCGCCCGCCCGCCGGGCAGGAAGGCTTCCGCGAATCCGCGATAACGCCCCAATGCGTCGGCCTGATTGCGCCATTGCATGGAGACGACGGGCGAGACCAGGAAGCCGTCGCGCGCATAGCGGATGGCGGGCTCGAACAGCGCCTCGAACGGCAGGCGGCCGAACCGCCGGTGCAGCGCCGCCCAGGCGGAGACGGCGCCCGGGACGGAGACCGAATCCCAGCCGGTGGCCGGCATCGCATCGCGTCCGGCGAATCGGTCGGCCGTCCATCCGGCAGGCGCGCGCCCGGAGGCGTTCAACCCGTGAAGTTCGCCTCCCGCGGCGACGATGGCGAAGGCGTCGCTGCCTATTCCGTTCATCGTGGGCTCGACGACGGTCAGAGCTATCGCCGCCGCGACGGCGGCGTCGACGGCGCCGCCCCCTTTTGCGATCATGCTGAGGCCGGCCTGAGCAGCAAGCGGTTGGCTCGTCGCGACGCAATTGGCGGCGAGCAGCGGCCGGCGGGTCGACGGATAGGGAAAACGCCAATCCATTGGTCCAGTCATTGTAGATCCTTGCAAAGTCCCCAGAAGGCGCGGCTTGGCGGGATTCGTCATGCTCTGGGAGATCGCTGCCGCTGGGCGAAGAGCGAGCCCCGACGATCGAGCCCCGCGCCGAGGACCGCCGTGGCGAGGCTTGCCAGCGCGACGAGGGCGGCGGCGAGCGGGACCGCGGTGAGCCCAAGACCCCAGTCGATGACGAGCCCGCCGAGGAGGGCCCCGCCGGCATTGCCCAGATTGAACGCGCCGATGTTCAGCGCGGAGGCGATATTGGGCGCCTCTTTCGCGCTGTCGAGCGCGCGCGTTTGCAGCGACGGGATCGTGCCGAAGGCGGCCATGCCCCAGAGAAAGATGACGACGACAGCGGCCGCCTTGTCGTGGCTGGCCAGCGCAAACAGCGCAGATAGAGCCGCGAGTCCGGCCAAAATGCCGATCAGCGCGCGCATCAAGCCGCGATCGGCCAGCCTGCCGCCGATATTGATGCCGACGGTCAGTCCGACGCCGATGACGAACAGGATGACAGTCACGGCGCGAGGGGCGAAGCCGCTGACATCCTCGAGGATCGGGACGATATAGGTGAACAGCGCGAACACGCAGCCCGAGCTGAGGACGGTGGTGGCGAGCGCAAGCAACACTTGCGGCCGCCGCGCGATCGCGAATTCGCGGCGAACGTCGATGGCGCCCATGCCGGACACTCCCGGGATCAGAACGGTCACCGCGGCAAACGACAACACGCCGAGCGCGGTGATCGCGAAGAATGTCGTCCGCCAACCGTAGAGCTGACCGACCAGCGTCCCGAGCGGCACGCCCGCGACGTTGGCGACCGTCAGCCCGGTGAACATCAGCGCGATGGCGCTCGCTCGCTTGTTGGGCGCGACAAGATCGGTGGCCACCACCACGCCAACTCCGAACAGCGATCCGTGCGCGAGCGCGGCGACGACGCGGGCGATCATCAACAGGGCGTAATTCGGCGAGATTGCCGAGAGGAGATTGCCGAAGATGAAAATGCCGAGCATCGTCAGAAGCACCGTCTTGCGCGGCAGCTTGCTCGTGGCGATCGCCAGCAGCGGCGCGCCGACGACGACGCCCATGGCGTAGGCGGTGACGAGTTGACCCGCCGCGGGGATCGACACGCCGAGGTCGTGCGAGATGTCAGGCAGCAGCCCGGCGATGACGAATTCCGCGACGCCGATCGCAAAAGCGCTCATGGTCAACGCGAGGATGGGAATCGGAAAGCCCTGCGTCGACCTCCTTGCGTCAAGCTTCTGGTCCACCGGCGTCGCCTCGTGCTCTTTTTGCTGGAACCGATCGCCGGTTCAGGACGGACGCAGCGACGCGGCTTGGCGGCGCGCCTCGGGATTGACGATATCGGCCTCGCCTTCGCCGCTGACCATCGCCCACAGGTTACGGGCGCCGTGCCAGCCGACGTTCTGAACCGCGTCCCATGTCCACGCCGCGACATGCGGCGTGCAGATGACGTTCGGCATGGAGAAGAGCGGATCGGCGGGGTCCGGCGGTTCGCGCTCATAGACATCGAGGGCGGCTCCGGCGATTTGGCCGCTTGCAAGGGCCTGTCGAAGCGCGGCGTAGTCGACCAGCGAGCCGCGTCCGGTATTGATCAGAATGGCGGTCGGCTTCATGCGCGCCAGCGCGCGTCCGTCGATGAAGTGGCGGTTCTGCACCGTCGGCACCGCATGCAGCGTGACGACGTCCGACGACTCGAGGAGCGTGGGAAGATCGGTCAGCGTCACGCCGGCCGGCGGCGTGTTCACAAAAGGATCGTAGGCCAGAATCCGCACGCCCCAGCCGGCGAGGCGCTCGGCCACGCCGCGCCCGATCCGGCCGAACCCGACAATGCCGATTGTCGCTCCAAGCATCGAGGAAGAGAAGACCGTTCCGCGCCAGCCGCCCCGGGCCATGAATTCGGGGGTCCAGACGAGAAGCTGCTTCTTGAGCGCGAGCATCATCGCGATCGCGTGCTCGCACACGGTCGTCACCTGCGATTCCTCGGGAGTGTTCGCGACCAGGACGCCATGCTCGGTCGCCGCCTCGATGTCGATGCTGTCCGCGCCGATGCCGAATTTCGAGATGAAGCGAAGCTCGGGCAACGCCTCGATGATGCGGCGCGTGATGCGCGTCCCGCTGGCTCCCATGACGGCGACGCGACCCTGCGCGGCCGCGATGAATTCATCTTCGGAATACCGCCAGAAGGGCGTTTCCCACAGCGCATAGCCGAGCGTCAGTTCGCCGCCCCGCTCGCGCAGCCAGTCGAGCGATTTTCCGGTCGGTTCGTATTGTTCGAAGACCAGCGCCCGCCAGGGCGCGACGGGCCGCCCGCTCACCCGGCGTACTCCATGATGTATAGCCCGGCGCCGCTCCAGTCGGTGCAGTAGCAAATGCCGTTCTTGTCGACGAACACATCGGCCGAATGCAGAACC
>JBEKSH010000085.1:0-7785 GCA_049517235.1 Roseiarcus sp.
AAGCGAGGCCGCCCGATGCGATGACCGGGATGGAGACGGCCTCGGCGAGCGCCAACGCCGCTTCGACGTTGAGCCCCTTCAGCACGCCGTCGCGCGCGATGTCCGTATAAATGAGGGCGGCGACGCCGGCGTCCTCGAAGCGGCGGCCCAGCTCCAGCGCCGAAATGTCCGAGGTCTTGGCCCAGCCGTCGATCGCGACGCGCCCGTCGCGCGCGTCGATGCCCACCGCGATTCGCCCGGGGTAGAGACGCGCCGCCTCTCGCACCAGACCGGGATCGCGCACCGCCGCGGTGCCGATGATCACGCGCGCGACGCCTTTGTCCAGCCACCCCCGCACAGTCTTCATGTCGCGGATGCCGCCGCCAAGCTGCACCGCCATGTTCACCGCGAGCAAAATCTTTTCGACAGCCTGGGCGTTCATCGGCTTGCCCGCGAACGCGCCGTCGAGATCGACGACATGCAGGTGATCGAAACCCTGAAGCTCGAACGCCCGCGCCTGCGCCGCCGGATCGCTGTTGAAAACGGTGGCCTGCGTCATGTCGCCGCGAACGAGACGCACGCATTCGCCGTTTTTGAGGTCAATTGCCGGAAAGATGATCACGGGCGCCATTTCAGAAAATTCGAGATCAACGCCAATCCGAGCGTCTGGCTCTTTTCGGGGTGGAATTGCGCGCCGACGATATTGTCGCGGCCGACCAGCGCGGTTATCGCGCCGCCATAGTCGGCGGTCGCGACGACATCGCCGGCGACGGCGGGGAAAAGCTGGAAGGAATGAACGAAATAGGCGTGCAGGCCGCTCTCGCCGGTCTCGACGCCGTGCAGCACGGGATGCGGCCGCAGCCGGTTCAAATTGTTCCAGCCCATGTGCGGTATTTTCAGCAGGGGATCGCTGGGCCGGATCGCCGCGACATCGCCCGGGATCCAGTTCAATCCCTCGGTGATTTCGTATTCGAGACCACGCGTCGCCATCAATTGCATGCCGACGCAAACCCCGAGGAACGGACGGCCGCGCGCGCGCACCGCTTCCTCAAGCGCTTCGACCATGCCGGCGACCGCGTCGAGGCCGCGCCGGCAATCGGCGAACGCGCCGACGCCGGGCAGCACGATGTGATCGGCGCGTGCCACCGCCTCGGGACGCGACGTCACCGTCACCGTCCGATCGAGCCCCGCCTCCCGCGCGGCGCGCTCAAAGGCCTTGTGGGCCGAGTGCAGATTGCCCGACCCGTAGTCGACGATGACGACGTTCACCTCAGCCTCCCGCTTCCGGGAACAGTCCGATGACATGGGCCTCAGCGATGGGGGCGTTGGGCCGCGCCGCGGCGGTCGCCGGCGCCGGGTCGGCGAGCCAGCGGGTAAAGAACCCATGCTCGGCGGCGCCGGAATCGACGCCGGTCACGATGTCGACGAACCGGAAGCCGGCGCGCTGTCGCGCGGCGGCGACGAGGCCCTGGCCCTCAAGACCGAGCCAAACCGCGCTCAGCAAATAGAGCCAGTTCGCGGCAAAATCGGGCGCGCCGCCGTAAGAGACCGCAAGCGCGACGATCAGCGCGCCAACACACCATGCGCCCAGCGCTCGCCAGAGGCCGCGCGCCATCAGCCAGCAGGGTCCAAACAGAAAGGCCGGCCAGGAAAAGCTTTCGCGGATGAAATCGGCGCGCTCCGCCATGGCGGCCGGATCGGCCGCGCCGACGGGGATGAGCACTCGGTAGATCGCCATTCGTCACCAAACGCCGGCGCCGCGGCGGCGCCGATTGAGCAATGTCAGAGCGTGCCCTTGGTCGAAGGAACGCGTTCGGCCTGGCGCGCATCGATCGCAACCGCGGCGCCGAGCGCTCGCGCGACGCCCTTGAAGCACGATTCGGCAATGTGATGGCTGTTTGCGCCATACAGCGTCTCGATATGCAGCGTCACGCCGGCATGGACGGCCAGCGCGTGAAAGAATTCGCGCACGAGCTGCGTGTCGAAGGCGCCGATCTTCTCGCTGGGAAAACCGACGTTGAACACCAGAAACGGGCGCGCCGATATGTCCAGCGCGACGCGCGTCAGCGTCTCGTCCATCGGCAGCAGGCAATCGGCGTAGCGGACAATGCCGCGTTTGTCGCCGAGCGCCTTCGCCAGCGCCTGGCCCAGCGCGATGCCGACATCCTCGACCGTATGATGCTGGTCGATGTGCAGGTCGCCTTTCGAGCGCACCGTCAGGTCGATCAGCGAATGGCGCGCAACCTGGTCCAGCATATGGTCGAAAAAGCCGACGCCGGTCTCGACGTCGGCGATGCCGGCGCCGTCGAGCAGCACGCTCACGGATATTTCGGTCTCTTTGGTCTTGCGCGTGATCGTGGCGCTACGCATCGTTCCGTCTCTAGAAAAGCGCCGGCCTGGCCGGGATCGCGCTGCTTGATAGCAATATGCGCGCCAATTGACCATCCGCCTGGGCCAAAGCGGACAATCGGACGGCGGGATGAGTCGCCGGGCGCCCTTGCGCTGGAGCGCCGCGCCGCCTAGATCGGTTCGCCTCGCCAAAGCGGCAAGGCTTTTGCGACGAACGGCCTCGGGAGCGCGAATGAGCGAACAAACGGCTGAGCGCGGCCCGGTATGGCGCGCCACCACCATTCTGATGGTCCGCAAGGGCGGCAAGACCGTCATCGGCGGAGACGGTCAGGTCAGCCTCGGCCAGACGATCATCAAAGGCAACGCGCGCAAAGTGCGCCGCCTCGCCAAGGGTGAGGTCATCTCGGGCTTCGCCGGCGCGACGGCCGACGCCTTCACGCTGTTCGAGAGACTGGAGGCCAAGCTCGAACAATATCAGGGACAATTGGCGCGCGCCTGCGTCGAACTCGCCAAGGACTGGCGGACCGACCGCTATCTGAGGCGACTGGAGGCGATGATGCTGGTGGCCGACAAATCGAGCGGCTTCATTCTGACGGGGACCGGCGACGTGCTTGAGCCGGAGGGCGACGAGAACGGGTCGGTGATGGGCATCGGATCGGGCGGCAATTACGCGTTGGCGGCCGCCCGGGCGCTGCTGCCGACCGACTTCGACGCCGAGACGATCGTGCGCCGATCGATGGCGATCGCCGCCCAAATTTGCGTCTACACCAACGACAATCTCGTCATCGAAAGCCTGTGAGCCGAAAGTTAAGCGACCCATGAGTGAATTCTCGCCGCGCGAGATTGTTTCCGAGCTTGACCGTTTTATCGTGGGGCAGCACGACGCCAAGCGCGCCGTCGCGATCGCCCTGCGAAACCGCTGGCGGCGTCTGAAATTGCAGTCGCCGATGCGCGAAGAGGTGATGCCGAAGAACATCCTGATGATCGGCCCGACCGGCTGCGGCAAGACGGAAATATCCCGCCGCCTCGCCAAACTCGCCGGCGCGCCTTTCCTCAAGGTCGAAGCGACGAAATTCACCGAGGTCGGTTACGTCGGACGCGATGTCGAACAGATCATTCGCGATCTTCTCGAGATCGGCATCGCTCTGGTCAAGGACAGGCGCCGCAAGGACATTCAGGCCAAGGCGCAGCTGGCGGCCGAAGAGCGGGTGGTCGACGCGCTGGTCGGCGCCAGCGCGTCCAGCGCGACGCGCGACGCGTTTCGCCGCAAGCTGCGCGCGGGCGAACTCGACGACAAGGAAATCGAGATCGAGCTCGCGCCGACGGGCCCGAACATGCCGATGTTCGAGCTGCCGAACATGCCGGGCGCCTCGGTCGGCGCCATTTCGATCGGCGATATCTTCGGCAAGGGCTTCGGGCAGAAGCCGAAGCTGCGGCGCACCAGCGTGCGCGACGCCTTCGAGCCGCTGCTCGCCGCCGAGGCCGACAAAATGCTCGATCAGGATCAGATCGTCCGCGAGGCGATCCACGAGGTGGAAAACAACGGCATCGTGTTCCTCGACGAGATCGACAAGATCTGTTCGCGCGAGGGACGCGGCGGCGCCGATGTGTCGCGCGAGGGGGTGCAGCGCGATCTGTTGCCGCTGATCGAGGGAACGACCGTTTCGACCAAGCACGGCTCGGTCAAGACGGACCACGTCCTGTTCATCGCCTCCGGCGCCTTCCACGTCTCCAGGCCCTCCGATCTCCTGCCCGAATTGCAGGGACGCCTGCCGATCCGGGTTGAGCTCGCCTCGCTGACCGAAGAGGATTTCCGGCGGATCCTGACCGAGACCGAGGCGAGCCTGATCAAGCAATATGTCGCGCTGATGCGCACCGAGGGGGTCGACCTCGCCTTCACGGACGACGCGGTCAACGCGCTGGCGCGGGTCGCCGCTCTGGTCAACGCCACGGTCGAGAACATCGGCGCGCGGCGCCTGCAGACGGTGATGGAGCGGGTGCTCGACGAGGTGAGCTTTTCGGCGCCCGACCGCTCGGGCGAGCGAATCGCCATCGACGCGGCGTTCGTCGAAAAGAACGTCGGCGATCTCGCCAAGAACGCCGACCTCAGCCGGTTCATCCTTTAGGGGCGCGCAGCCCGCGCTCAGCTCGGCTTACCGATCAAGAGCGTCCGTGCCCGCGCGCTGACGTTCCGTCCCTTCTCTCGCGAAGCGAGTCAAGGCGCCGCGCACAGCCTTATCCGGCGTGAGCGTCGCGGGGGACGTTTCTTGCCCACGCGATTGGTTCGGGTCACAGAATGTAACGACGGGCGTCACGTCGCCGTTCCGACCGTCGACCATTGCCACCCGGCCTGATCCGCCGAGTGCTCTATCAACTATTGCTTCCCCTTCGAGGTCCGGGGCGTGGATCGAGTGCCTGCCGGCACCTTCACTTTTTTGCCGCCGACTGTCTTCGTATACGATGCCACTTTCACAATTTTCTTTCCGGCTTTTGTCTCGGCCATGATGCGATCCTTCCGAATCGGATTTGCACACGCAGATAATGGGGCGGTCGGAGAGAACTATCAAGGAACAGGAGTCGGCCGCGCTTTTAGCTACTCCTGTTCCCCCTCATTGTGCTAGATTAATTCATTACGCGCTCCTCGAAATGGCCGCGCGAATGGAGATTGAAGTGGCAACATTTCGCAAAACTGTCGGCGTTGTTATCAAAGGGAAAAGCGCAGCCGCAGTCGCGGGAGAGACGCTGAAAGGCACCAAGGGCACCGTCATCCGCGTGATGACGAAAGGCTCATACCAGAAGGCCTCGGAGGCCGCGAATACTTCGCTCCGGACTTCGATCGTTAGGCAAAAGGCGCGCTAATGTGCGCGGACGCACCACAATCTACCGCGGCCTCCGATTACAATCCCGTATTCGAGAAATTCGTAAACGACCCGAAGGACCCTCAGATTGTCGATCTCGTCGCGTATGGCCTCTACAAGATCGCGAAGCGCGAGTGGGTTCAAAAAAAGGGCCGTAAACCCACCGAGGAAGAGTTGGCGGCCTACGCCGATACGTGGACCGAGCAACAGCTTCAGGACAAGATGACGGCGGCGGAATCTGCGCTGGTCATCTATGGCGAAAGCGTTGTCGACGACGCCCGCCCAGGCATTTTGAAGGAAGCGCTCCGCGGATCTGGCTGGAAGGCCTTTTGGATCGCGATTGCTGCCGCCGTTTCGTACACACTCGCGCTGGTCGTGGTCGCCGTGATTCTCAAGGCCGTCGGCGTCGATCTCATCGGCATAGTCGAGAAGGTTGGACGACCATAGAGGCTCTGAGGACGATATCACTGCTCAAACGCAATTGTATTTTCTGCCACAAACAATGCAAACCCAGTAAACAGTATTTGTTGTCTAAATGGATTCGACGGGGCGCGCCGACGTCGTCGGCGTGCGCTCACGGGAGTGCGGGCGTCTCGCCCGCTCGCCGCCCGAACATAAAAGAGGCGACCGGGACGGTCGCGGTCCCGGGCGACCTTCCGGTCGCGTCGTGCGGCTTGCTTCGCAAAGCCTGCGTTGCGATAAGGCGGCCCGTTCTTTCGATAGGATTCACAGACCCAAATGGCGCGATTCCCGGAACTCGTGTTCTCCGGCGTGCAGCCGACCGGCAACCTGCACCTTGGCAATTACCTCGGCGCGCTCAAGCGCTTCGTCGAGATGCAGGCGACCCATCCCTGCCTTTATTGCGTGGTCGATCTGCATGCGATGACCATGCCGCACGATCCGGCGCAGCTTCGCCAGAACACCCGCGACGTGACCGCCGCCTTTCTGGCCTGCGGCATCGATCCCAAGAGAAATATCGTGTTCAACCAGAGCCGGGTCGCCGAACACGCGGAACTCGCCTGGGTGTTCGACTGCGTGGCGCGCCTTGGCTGGCTCAACCGCATGACGCAGTTCAAGGAAAAGGCCGGCAAGGATCGCGAAAACGCTTCGATCGGGCTCTACAATTATCCGGTGCTGATGGCCGCCGACATTCTCGTCTATCGCGCGACCCATGTGCCGGTCGGCGACGACCAGAAGCAGCACCTCGAACTCGCCCGCGACATCGCCCAGAAGTTCAACAATGATTTTGCCGCCTCGATCGCCGCCCATGGCCATGGCGACGCGTTCTTTCCCTTGCCCGAGCCGCTCATCCAGGGGCCGGCGACGCGCGTGATGAGCCTGCGCGACGGCACGAAGAAAATGTCGAAATCGGACCCGTCCGAATATTCCCATATCGCGTTGATCGACGACGCCGACACGATCGTCCAGAAGATTCGCAAGGCCAAGACCGACGCCGAGGCGTTGCCGGGCGAAGTTGCGGGCCTGGCGGGGCGGCCGGAGGCGGACAATCTGGTCGGGATATTCGCCGCGCTCGGCGACGAGACCAAGACCGATGTCCTGCGCCGCTTCGCCGGCAGCCAGTTCTCAAGCTTCAAGAACGCGCTCGCCGATCTGACGGTCGCCAAGCTTGGCCCGATCCGCGCCGAGATTTTCCAGCTGAACGCCGACCCCGCCTATGTCGACAGCGTGCTGGCCGCGGGCGCGGAAAGGGCGCGGGAGATCGCCCGTCCCAACATGGACGCGGTGAAGGACGTGGTGGGGCTGATCCGATAGGGCGCGCGCAACGGCCCGAATTGGCGTTCGCAGGCTTTGGCCCGCGCGACCCCGCAACAGGCGAGTCGCGCCCCGTCCGCGCGCACGGATCCCGAGATCTCAAGGGCTTGCGGGTCGGCTTGGGCCCGCGCCGCGGCGGCGCGGGATTTTCACGCGATCCCTGTTGAATTTCCGCTGTTGACACGCTTGGGTTGTGCTTGTTATATTTCTTCAACCATAGTGTCTGTCGCGGGCGGGACTTTTTGGGGTAAGCGGCCGATCCGGGAATGGTCACGGCGCGGCGCGGGCGATGAAGAACGGCCATTTTGAGCATCGGCGGTCAAAACGCCGAATTTCTTTCAGCGCCGCTCGCGTTTCAAGGAGCCTCTTATCCGGTTTGATAGGCGTTTGTTTATCGTCTGTCGGAAATACGCTGCGCCCGACAAAGCGACTGGAATGGGTTCCGGCAAAAGGATCTTTTTTCCACCCCTATCGACGCAATTGTCGACATTAATACAAGGAGTGATTTAACGCGGCCGGTGTAAGCAGTATAGATGGCGGTTGTTTCTTGATTCGTTTCGCGCCCGCCAGCGATCGCGATGTTGTTCATTCCTTGGAAAGCGCGGCGCATGCGCCGCGTCACGGCCGGTCATCCGGCGCTGTCGCACGTGAACAACGCCGTGAAGGGCGATGGCGAAGGCGCGTTATCTGAGCGGGCCAAGAAAGTTTAACACTTCGTTAGCACCTGAGTAATACTCTATAAAGGAGGGCAACGTGATCATTCAGGAGGCGGGCGAGGGACGAATCGGCGTTGCGGCGATCGATCCGACCGCGGCGATGGATCAGG
>JBEKSH010000086.1:0-7784 GCA_049517235.1 Roseiarcus sp.
GGAAATCTCGAGAATTGTCACTTGCGCCTCCCCGTCAGCCGCCGCCCCGCGCGGCGGCCCGCGCCGGGCGAGGCTATTGCATCGGCGCGCCGAGGGACAACCAATTGTCGCGCGGCGGCGCGACGAGGACGTCGAACGCCTCTGTCGGCGATGCGCTCAAACCGCAAAAGGCGGGCGCCGCCCACGCCGTCGCGCTATTTCCGGGCCGAACCGGCGCGCCGCCGACGCTTCGTCGCCTGCGCTCACTCTCGCCGGGCGAGAAAGCGGGCGAACGCTTTCAGGGTCGTTTCCGACGCATGGTGCTCCATGCCTTCCGCGTCGGCTTCCGCGGCTTCGGCGGGCGCGCCGACCGCAAGCAGCAAAGCGACCATGAGCCGATGGCGCGCGCGCACGCGCTCGGCGAGTTCGTGGCCGGTGTCGGTCAGGAAGATGCCGCGGTAGGGCCGGGCCGTCACCAAGCCTTCCCGCTTCAGGCGGGCGATGCTCTTGCGTGCGGTCGAATCCGTGACGCCCAGGCGCTTGGCGACATCGGTCGCGCGGGCCTCGCCGTAGACCGCCAGAAGATCGGCGACGAGCTCGACATAGTCCTCCAGCAGGGCGGCCGATCGCGCCGTGCGGGCCTTGCCGAACCGAAACGCCTGGGTGGGCTCTTCGGGCATTTCGATCGCCATGACTGGCCGCGCGGCGGCCGAGGCTCGTTTCACCCGGTTTCTCCTTGCTGATCCGCCTTGCCGCCAAGGGGGTCTGTCGGGCTCGTCGTCCGCCTGCCGACGGACACCCTATCGCCCCGCGGGCTAGTGAAGCCACGCCCCCTTTCGAGCGACGCCTCAAGCTCTTCCCGTAGCACGAAAATGGCATGCGCGCCATTATGAACCCTCTCACACCGAGTAAACCCTCTGCGCCGCAAACATGCCTATTGACTTAAATGTAGCTTTGGCTACATTACGCCAAACTTGGCGAAAAGGAAGCCGAAAAAAATTTGCGGCTTCGGACCTCGGAGGCGTCGTGAGCGAGAGCGCAGTGCACCCTGGATTTTCGACGCTCCCCGGGAGCGCGCAGGAGCGCGTCACCAACGAGGACGTCCTGCGCGCGCACGATCGGCTGAAGGTCCTCAAGACCCGCGCCGCCATGAGTTCGCTGCGGTTGCTCTGGCTGCTCGCCGGTCCGGGCGTGCTGGTGATGCTGGGCGAGAACGACGGCCCCAGCATGGTCTCCTACGCCACTACCGGCGCGACCTATGGGATCGGCTTCTTCGTTCCGTTCATCCTGCTCACCTTCCTCATGGCGTTCGTGGTGCAGGAAATGACGGTGCGGCTCGGCGTGGCGACCCACCGCGGTCATGCCGAACTGATCTTCCAGCGTTTCGGCCCGTTCTGGGGCTATTTCGCGATGGGCGATCTGGTGTTTGGCAACTTGCTGACGCTGGTCACCGAGTTCATCGCGATCCAGGCCGGCGGCCTCTATTTCGGGCTGCCGTCCTGGCTCTCGGTGGCGATCGGCGTGGCGCTCGTCATCGGCTCGCTGGCCTTTCGGCGATACGTAACCTGGGAACGCGCGCTGATGGGGCTGGCGGCGTTCAACCTGCTGTTCATTCCAGCGGCCTTGCTCGCGCATCCGAGCGGCGCAGATCTGGCGCATGCGCTCGCTACCTGGGGGCCGCTGCCGGGCGGCATGGGCGCGGCGTTCGTCACGCTGATCCTCGCCAATATCGGCGCGACGGTGACCCCGTGGATGATCTTCTTTCAGCAGAGCGCCGTGGTGGACAAGGGCATGACCCGGGCGGACGTGCCGCAAGGCCGGATGGACACCGCGATCGGCGCGATGTTGGCCGCCGCGGCCGCGGTTGCGACGCTGGTCGCGACCGCGCCGCTGTTCGCCGCGAAGGTCGATGTGTCGCAGTTCGCGAGCGGCGCCGATTTCGCCACCGCCCTGGTTCCGCTGATCGGCTCGACCGGCGCCACCCTGTTCGCGCTCGGCATCGTCGAGGCGGGGCTGGTCGCCGCCATGACGATCTCCGCCAGTTCGTCCTACTCGCTGGCCGAGACGGTGTCGGCGGCCGAAAAGACGTCGGCGCGGCACAGTCTGAACCTCGACTTCGCCAGCGGCCGCCTGTTCTACGGGGTGGCGATCGCCTCGACTCTCCTGGCGGCGGGCGTCGTGCTGATCCCGGGCGCGCCCCTGCTCGCCATGACCCTGACGGTCAACGTCATCGCCACCCTGCTGATGGCGCCGGCGCTGCTGTTGCTGCTGCTGCTGGCCAACGACCGCGAGATCATGCGGGATCTGGCGAATGGCTGGCGGGCCAATCTGGCCGGGGGAACCACGGTCGTCGTGATCTCGCTGATTGGGGCGGTCTACGGCGTGATCACGGTCTTCCCGAACCTGTTGGGCAAATAGGAGGCGCTCCATGCAATACGATCCCGCGCTGATCGGCGCGCTCGAACCCGATCAACTCGTAGCCGCGACAATGCGCCCGCTGCCGCGCCGCAAACTCGGCCGGGGGGTCCTCGCCCTGCTGATCCTGCTGCGTGTCTATATCGTGATCGCGATCCCGATTGTCGCGTACGCTTTCATCCACGCGCTGCTCGCGCCGCAGTAGCGGCGACGGAGGATAGTTAACCAACGAGAAACGGTTGTCCCGCAGACTGAGTTTGTCGCGGTTTTTTTGGTTGACAGGTTTCGTCGAAGGGAGCACAGCGCCGATGGCGGTCGACGCTTCAGCGTCGTCCGACGATCAACAATCCTTTGAAAGAGACATGGGCAGTAGCAGCTTCGGCTTCTCGACGGCGGCGTGGTCCGCAATTGGCGAGCCGGCAAACATTGGGACCGTCCACGGCGTCTCAGACGGCGTGAGAGGCGCCGCCAGGGCCTGAGGCTCCTGCCCCGCCGCTCACTCTCCGGCCGTGGCCAACCGGCAATCGGAGGGGAGCGATGAACAAGATAACTTTCATCGACACGAATCGGAAGCTGCGCGCGAGGCCCATGCATGAGGGCGGCCTGCGCCTGTTTCATCGTGCGCCCGGCGCATTCCGCCCGGCGCGCTCTGGGTTGGCTTGCGTCTGGCGCGTCGACCCCGCCAGCGGCCGGCTCGTGGCCTGCTGGTCGCTCGAGGCCGAGGAAGATCTGACGCATTGGCCTCGCAAATCGCATCTCACCAAACGCTGGGCAGGCGTCGCTGTTGCTGCGTGCGCCGCCTAGAGGAGGAGTCAAATCCATGAATGAACGCCCGAGTAGGCCCGTTGGCGCGCTCTCAAACGCGCCGGCGGGCGGCAAATCCAACCTCGACATGAATTCCGCCGCTTCAAGGGCGATGCGAGGCGAGGGCTTGTGAAGCCTTCCGGCTCGCTCTCGCGCCGCGAGGCGAAGGAGATGAGCCATGAGCATCAAAGCAAACATCGCAGAGCCGGCAACCGCCGTCCTCGACGACGCGCATATCGGCCATATCAACGGCGCCTTCGGGACCATCCTGCACGGCGACGTCGCCCCGCGGGAAACCTGGAAGCATCGGCTGACGACGCTTCTCGCCATCCTCGGTCCCGGCCTCATCGTCATGGCCGGCGACAATGACGCGGGCGCCTTCGCGACCTACGGCCAGGCCGGGCAGACCTACGGCACCACGCTGCTGTGGACGATGATGCTGCTGATCCCGGTTCTCTATGTCAACCAGGAGATGGTGCTGCGCCTGGGCGCCGTCACCGGCGTCGGCCACGCGCGTCTCATCTTCGAGCGCTTCGGCAAGTTCTGGGGCGCGTTCAGCGTCATCGACCTGTTCCTGCTCAACGCCTTGACGATCGTCACCGAATTCATCGGCATTGCGCTCGCGCTCGATTATCTCGGGCTCGACAAGACCATGGGCGTCGTCGTCGCCGCAGGACTGATCATGGCCGCGGTCAGCACCGGCAACTTCCGACGCTTCGAGCAATTCGCGATGGTCCTGGTGTTCGGCAGTCTTCTGCTCGTTCCAGTCTATTTCATGGTCCATCCGCCGCTCGCCCAGGTGGCGCGCGACTTCGTCGTTCCACAACTGCCCGCAGGCGGCAAGCTGAGCGACGTGATGCTGCTGATCATCGGCCTCGTCGGCACGACGGTCGCGCCCTGGCAGCTGTTCTTCCAGCAGAGCTATGTGATCGACAAGCGCATCACTCCGCGCTTCATCAAATATGAGCGCCTCGACCTGTGGCTCGGCATCGCGCTGGTCATCGTCGGGGCCGTCGCGATCATGGCCTTCACGGCGGCGACCTTCGCGGGCCAGAGCGAATTCGGCAATTTCACCGACGCGGGCGGAATGGCCGCCGGCATCGACAAATATGCCGGGAAGGCCGCCGGGGTGATGTTCGCGATCGCGCTGATGGACGCCGCGCTGATCGGCGCCGCCGCCGTGTCGCTCTCGACGGCTTACGCGATCGGCGACGTGTTTTCGGCGCGCCATTCCCTGCACCGCAATGTCGGGGATGCGAAGGGCTTCTACGCCGTATATTTTGTGTTGATCGCGATCGCCGCGGCTGTGGTCCTGACCCCAGGCTCCCCTCTCGGGCTCCTGACGGTCGCCGTGCAGACGCTCGCCGGCGTCTTGCTGCCGAGCGCCACGGTGTTGCTGTTGCTGCTCTGCAACGACAAGCCCGTTCTCGGACCGTGGGTGAACGCGCGCTGGCTGAATTATTTCACCGGCGCGGTCATCGCGACGCTGGTGATTCTGTCGATCATCCTCACCGCCTCGGTGCTGTTCCCCGACGCCGCCAACGAGCAGGTGATCGTCGGCATCCTCGCCGGGGGCGGCGTTGTCGCCGTGGTCATCGCGCTGGCGACGATGGCGCTGAGCCAAAACGGCGGGAACGGGAAGCCGGCCGAGAGCGCCGCCGCCGCGACGATGACGCGCAGCACCTGGCGCATGCCGCCGCTAGACCAGCTGCCGCCGGCCAAACTGTCGCTCGCCGCCAAGACCTGGATGGGCGTCCTGCGCCTCTATCTGATCGTCGCCGGCGGGCTCGTCCTGTTCCGCATCGTCATGCTGGCGATCGGACGGGGGTGACGCGCCGCGTCGAAACCGCGTGGAGGGACCATCGCTACGCCCCGATGAACAACGTCATCGGGGTGTAGCGGCCCATAGCGGCAATCACCGCCTGCGGGAGCGCGGCGCCTTCGGCGTTCTGATCCCTCCGCTTCGTTTTCTGGACGCTGCGGGCAGACTTGCAGCCCTTCCAGAGAGGCCGCGAAGCGCTTCGGGATTGCGCAAGAGGCTCTGGCCGGCTCGCATGATTGCTCGGAACCACGGCACGCCGCTCACAACGACAACCTTCGAACAGCGAGACCCATGATGACCATGCCGATTGAACAGGCGGCGATGAACCTTGCGGTTGCGCTCGGCCTTGGCGCCGCGATCGGCTTTGAGCGCCGGTGGCGCCATCGCCTGGCGGGCCTGCGAACCAACGCGCTGGTGCCTCTGGGTTCGGCCAGCTCGTGCTGTTCTTCCTGCTCGCGCCCGGCGAGGCGAGCCCGACCCGCGTCGCCGCTCAGTTCGTCTCCGGAATTGGCTTCCTGGGAGGGGGAGTTGGCGGTGGTGGGCGGCGACGCTGTGGGGCTCGTCGGCGATCGGCATTCTCGCGCGAGGCGGTAACACCTTGTATGCCGCGCTTGCCGCCGCGCTCGTGGTCGGCGTCAATCTGCTCTTGCGTCCGCTGGTGAACGCGATCAACCGCCAGCCGATGGACAGCGCCGAAGTGGAGACGTCCTACGTCGTCACCGTGGTGTGCCGCGGCGCCGAGGAAGCGCATGTCCGCGCGCTGCTGCTCCAGGGATTCAGCATCGGCGACTTGCACTAGCGAGAACTCGACAGCGCAAACATCGAGGATACCGAGCGTGTCGAAGTGACCGCCAGGATCACGTCGGAAAAGCCACGCGAGCTTACATTGGAAACGATCGTCGGCCGGCTCAACCTGGAAAGCAGCGTCACCTCCGCGCGCTGGCGAACCTTGACGACCCTCGTTTAGCAACGGCCGCCTCCTCCCACGGCCCAAACGGCTGGGTTTTGCTACGCCATGAGGACCGGCTCTTGCTCCGCCGCCGACATTGGCGGGCAAGCGCGCCCGCGCGCCGAGGACCGTCCCGCCGCCGGCCTTCATATCGTTCTCGTGATCGTCGCCGCGGCGGCGCCCCTCGCTGCAAATTACATTGCAAGGCGAACAAACTCGCTCGGCGCGGCGCGTGGGTTCCCGATCGAGCCGTCTCATGCCGGCTCGCGCAGTCGCGCGTTGCCCCCCTCGCTCGCCGATCACGGCCATTCACGGCCAGTCGCGAATTTGTGTGCAGCGCAGCAATTGATATTGCGCTGCGAGCTTCCATTTCATCATACGAAACGGAGACGGCGCGGGCGCATCGTTAGCGTCGCCCGCGAAGGTCTCTAAGTTTCTGATAAAACACTGTAATAAGGAAGAATGCCATGCGTAAGACCATCTTGTTGGGAACGACGGCTGTCGCTCTCGCCCTTGGCGCCGCCAACGCCTACGCCATGGGTCCGAACCTGTCTCCCGAAGCCTCGCCCTATGCGATACTCGAGCCGCAAACGGTTGCGCCGTCGTTCATGAACGAAGGCCGCGCAGCCCTGACCGGCGGCGATCCGAGCTTTTCGTTCGGCCAGAGCGACGCGCAGGCGCCGCTCGTGACCCCGGAAGACAGAAACATCTACTCGCGCGGTCGCTGAAACCGCCTCGCAAGCGATCGGCTTCCCGGCCCGGACGGCCGGGAAGCCGAGCGGCTTCTCCATTCATCACGGCTTCGATCAGGCGAGGGCGGCAAAGTGGGCCTCGTAAAATACGCGCTGAAATTCCGCGCCACGTTCATCGTTCTCGCGCTGCTGATCGTCTTCCTCGGCGGCGGCGCGATCGCGACGATGCCGAAGGACGTCTTTCCGATCGTCGACATCCCGGTCGTCACCATCATCTGGACCTATACCGGCCTGTCGGCCAAGGAGATGGAGCAGCGGGTCACCACCTATTCCGAATTCGTGCTGGGCAACAACGTCAACGGCATCAGCAATATCGAAAGCCAGACGCTGCAGGGCGTCTCGGTCGAGAAGGTCTATTTTCAGCCGGGCGTCAGCATCGACCTGGCGATCGCGCAAACCGTCGCGGTGATGAACGCGGTGCGCGCCGTGCTGCCGCCGGGCATCAACCCGCCGATCGTCGTGCGCTATTCCGCCTCGTCGGTGCCGGTGATTCAGCTGGCCCTGTCTTCGAACACCGCCAGCGAGCAGCAGCTCTACGATTTCGGCCAGTACCGCGTGCGCACCGCGATCGCCACCACGCCCGGTTCGACCATTCCCTCGCCCTATGGCGGGCGGCAGCGGCAGATCATGATCGACCTCGACCAGCATGCGCTGCAGGCGACCGGCCTGACCGCCAACGACGTCGTGAACGCGCTGACGGCGCAGAACCTGACCGTGCCCTCGGGCCTCGCCAAGTTGGGCGACACGCAATATGTCGTGCGCCTGAACTCGGCGCCCGACGCCATCGCAGCGATGAACGCGATCCCGGTCAAGGTGGTCGACGGCGCCCCGATCCTGATGCGCGACGTCGCCTATGTGCGCGACGGCTATCAGGTGCAGCAGAACATCGTGCGGACCAACGGCGTGCGCGCGGCGCTGCTGACCATCCTGAAGAATGGCGACGCCTCGACCCTGTCGGTCGTCAACAATGTCAGGGCGCTGCTCCCCGGCATTCGCGCGGCGGCGCCGAAGGGCGTCGAGATCACGCCGCTGTTCGATCAGTCGGTGTTCGTCTCCGGCGCGA
>JBEKSH010000087.1:0-7765 GCA_049517235.1 Roseiarcus sp.
GCCGTCCTCCAACCGGTAATCGAGGGCCCCCGCCCCGCCAGCGCGCGCGCGGACCAGATCGGCGAGCCTCTCCAGGCCATTGGCAAGAGAATAATTCTGAAGGGACGCGGCCTCCGCTACGACCCGCTCGTCGCTTTCGCGCGCGAATTCATGGCCGACGCTGAAATAAACGACGGTCCCGAGCACCACGACCGACAAAGTGAAAATCGCGAGATATGTCGCGGCAAGTCGAAAACTTGCGGCGCCCAACGATCTAGGGAGAGACACGTAGCGAATATCCGGCTCCCCGCAAGGTGTGGATCAGCTCGACGGCCTGGCCGCGATCGATTTTCGACCGAAGCCGACTGATGTGCGTCTCCACGATATTCGTTTTGGGATCGAAATGAAAATCCCAGACATGCTCCAGAAGCATCGTGCGCGTCACGACGCGTCCCTCGTTGCGCAACAAATATTCCAGGAGCTGGAATTCGCGCGGCTGCAGATCGATCGCCGCGCCGGCGCGGCGCACGGATCGCTTGATCAAATCCATCTCCAGGTCAGCGATCGTCAGGACGGTGCGATCGTCGGTCAAGGGCGGGCGTCGCGCCAGCGCGATCACCCGCGCCAGGAATTCGGAGAAGGCGAACGGCTTCACGAGATAGTCGTCGCCGCCCGCCTCCAGTCCTTCGACGCGATCGTCGATCCCTGAGAGGTTGGTGAGAAACAGGACCGGCGTCGGCACTCCCGCGCGGCGGAGCATTCTCACAAGGCCGACGCCGTCCAGCTCGGGCAGCATCCTGTCGAGAACGATCACATCGTATCTGGCTTCCGCCGCCAGGAAGAGACCCTCGCGGCCGTTCGAGGCGACGGCGACGGCATGGCCAAGCTCTTCAAGACGTTCCTTGAGAAAGGAAGCGTTTTCGCGGTCGTCCTCGACGATCAGGATTTTCACGGGGCCTCGACCGAAGACGTCCTGCGCGGCCTCAGCCAGAACATCCGTGAGAGAATGTCGTCGCCCCACAAGGCGTGGAGGATGGCGAGGCCGGCATGGCCGATCAGATAGGCCCACATGAAATTCGCGAACAGCTTGTGCAGGCCGAGGACGAGCTTGGCGGCCGAAGTTCCCTCGAAAAACAAGAAATAGGCGGCGCCCGAAACGGCCATGGCCGAAGCCACGAGCAACCCCAGGCCGTGAACGGCGCTGGCGAGCGCGCCGTCCGCTTGCTCATGCCCGTCATCGGGCGTCACGACGCCGATCAGCCGACCGGCGCTGCGCGTTACGTCAATGAGCACGGCGCGATATCCGTCGATGGAGAACCACGGGACCAAGCGACCGAGCGGCGTCTCGAGGCGATGGCGAACGAGAGTCCAAGCCCAAAAGACGCCCAGCGCCGCCAGGCTGGCAAGGCCGACCCACTGATGAAGGACGAACGGCCAAGCGGGCTCGTCGCCGGGGAAAGGCCGCTCCATGATCCGGCTCCCCATGAGCTGATGGAGCACGGTCAGAAGCAGCAAGAGGTGCAGGACCCGAGTGACATGCGATCGAGATGTATGCATTCCGCCTCATTCTTTCTCAATATCTATCAACAGAAATTGCAAGATTCATTGAGCGCCGCGCCATATCAATTTCGCGATGATGCGCCTTCGTCAATTGGCGTATTGATCGTGGCAGGACTTACATTCGCTGATCATTTTGGCGTAACTCGGTTTGAGTTTTTCGCCGGCGCCCAGCAAGCTCAGCGCGGCGGTCGCATCCGCGCTGAATTTCTCAAATCGCATCTTGATATCCCTGTTGGCCGCCGTGGCGCCCGTCAGCCGCGCGCCGACAGCCTGGGAATCGGCGACGAAGACCTGCAGCGTATCGCGGGCCGCCGCCTCGTCGTAAGGGGAACCGCCGTTCAGCATCTGGGCCGTCGCGTTCGCCTTCGCCTTCCATGATTTCATGATGCTTTTGAGACTTGGGCCCGCGCCCATCGTCAACGAGCTTGACAGGAGGAGGGCCAAGGCGGCCGCACAAATCACACGTATCACTATCATCCAGTCCCCGATCGGCGCATTCACCCGCGCCACAGTCGCCAACCCGACGGGCGGCATTTTGGCGACAACTATACAGTTTCGTAACATTCGACCGCTGGCCCGCCCGCGGGCGCGCCTTCGGCGGGACAACGTGGCGGCTGGGCGGTCGCCTTTAGGCGGAGCGATGTCCCTCTTTCCCGAATGACGCCTCAAGCAGCACGCGGCGTCGCGATTCTGGGCGGTCCATTCTTGTTGATGAGACCGCGGCTCACGAATGGAGCTTGCGCACCGTCGCGCTCTTGGCGACCGTCTTGGGCTCGCGATAGGTGCGATAGACAAGATCGAGCGAGGGATTGCTGACGCCGAACCACAGCTTTTCGCTGATGAAGTGATGGCGCAAATGATATTGCTTCATCCATCGGCCAAAGCGCGCGCGCGGCTGATACGGGATATGAGCGACGTAGTGCACCCACTCGTAATGCAGGATCGCCAGCAGGACGCCCAGCATCACCGGCGCGACGGCCGCGGCGCCGAGCGCGAGATAGACCAGAGCGGCGGTGATTGCGAGATTGGGGCCGAGGAACCAGAACGGCAGAAACAACAGATCGAGCCGGTTCGGCTCGGCATGATGATCGTAGTGCAGGCGGTGCTGGAGGCGGCGCATCCAGGCCCATGGCGCCGGCGGCGCATGAAACGCAAAGCGATGCCACGAATATTCGCTCAAATAGAACAGCAAGGCGCCGACGAGCACCCGGGCCAGCGACAAGGGCGGCCCGCCAAGCAAGGACCATAGCGGGATCGCCAGAACGGCGAACACCAGCAAGGCGTTGCTGCCGTGTTTGAGGAAAGTGAGCAGCATGGCGGCGTCTCTGCGGGGCGGCGAGAGGCGCATTGCCGTCGCGCCGCCTCGCCGCGATCATAATTGGGCGGCCGGAGTTTCAAGTCAAATGACCGGGCCAGCGGCTCGAATTCAGGAATGGGGGCCCAGCGCTTTGATCGCAGCGGGGATTTTGCGCAAGGCGGCGAAAGCTGTGATTATGGTCGCCGATTCAGCGGAGCCGATCGTCCATGAACCCGATCTACGACATTGACCTGAAGACCATCGACGGCGACGCTGAGAAGGTCGGCGCCTTCGCAGGCAAGGTGATGCTCGTCGTCAATGTCGCGAGCAAGTGCGGCTTCACTCCGCAATACGAAGGGCTCGAAGCGCTGTATCGCCGATACCGCGAGCGCGGGTTGGTGGTGCTCGGCTTTCCCTGCGACCAGTTCGGCCATCAGGAGCCGGGGGACGAGGCCAAAATCAAGAAATTCTGCGACGAGAAATACGACGTAAGCTTCCCGCTGTTCGCCAAGACGGAGGTGAACGGCGAGAAAACGCATCCGCTCTATCGCGTGCTCAAGAGCAAGGCCAGGGGCCTGCTCGGCACGCAGGCGATCAAATGGAATTTCACCAAGTTCCTGGTCGATAGACAGGGAAACGTGGTCAGGCGCTACGCGCCGACCGACTGGCCGGCGGATCTGGTCAAGGACATCGAGCCGTTGCTGGGCTGAGCTCTTGCCCCCTCAAGCGAAAGCGCGCGCCATGGCCCCGTGTTCGGCCAGCAACGCCGCGAGATCGACGCCGACCGGCGCCCCCTCGATCACCCGCCATTGGCCGGCGACCATCACGCGGTCGGCGCGGTGCGCGCCGCACAGCACGAGCGCGGCGAGCGGGTCATGGGCGCCGCTGAAGCGCGACTCGTCGAGCGTGAACATCGCAAAGTCCGCCTCCAGTCCGACGGCGATACGGCCGATGTCGTCGCGGCCAAGGCAGCGCGCCGAACCCTCGGTCGCCCAGCGCAACACGTCGAGATGCGTCACCGCCGAGGCGCCGTAGCGCAGCCGCCCGATCATCAGCGCGTGGCGAACCGCCTCCATGACGTTCGAGGAATCGTTCGAGGCCGAACCATCCACCCCGATCCCCACCGGCGCGCCGGCGGCCTCCAGGTCCTTGGTCGGGCAGATGCCGGAGGCCAGCACCATGTTAGAAGCCGCGCAATGACAGACGCCGACGCCGGCGCGGCCCAGGCGGCCGATCTCATACGGATTGAAGTGGATGCCATGCGCAAGCCATGTCCGCGGGCTCATCCAGCCGGTCTCCTCGAGCAGGTCGACCGGCCGCACGCCGTACATTTTGAGGCAGAACCGCTCCTCGTCCTTGGTCTCGCAGAGATGGGTGTGAAGCTGGCAATCATGGCGCTCGGCGAATTCGGCAGATTCGGCCATCAGCCGCCGGGTCACCGAGAACGGCGAGCACGGCGCCAGCGCGATGCGGATATCCGCGCCGGGCCTCGGATCATGGAATAGTTTCAGCACGCGCTCGCTGTCGGCGAGAATCGTATCCTCGTCCTGCACCACCTCGTCGGGCGGCAGGCCGCCGTCCTTCTGCGACAGGTTCATCGAACCGCGCGTCACCGTCATGCGCAGGCCGAGTTTGCGCGCTTCCTCGACCTCGATGTCGATCGCGTTCTCCAACCCGGCCGGAAACAGATAATGATGGTCGGCCGCCGTCGTGCAGCCCGAAAGCAGCAGTTCGGTCAGGGCGAGCCGCACGGCGACGCGCAGATGATGCGGCTTCAGCCGCGCCCAGATCGGATAGAGCGCGACGAGCCAGGGGAACAGATCCTTGTTGATCGCCGCCGGGTGGGCGCGCGTCAGCGTCTGATAGAAATGATGATGGGTGTTGACGAGGCCGGGCAGCACGACATGGCGCGAGGCGTTGAAAGTCGCGCCGACCGGCGCGGCCGGCGTCTGCCCGCGCGCCACCAGTTCGACGATGCGCGTCCCCTCGACCACCAATCCGCGCTCGGCGCCCTGCGCGAGAATGGCCAGCGGGTCCTTGATCCACAGACGCATGATGGGCGGCGCTTTCCGGGCTGTGTTCGGCGAAACGATCGGCGCCCACCCCTCGCGAGGAGGGGAGGAACGTAGCGGCGCGCTCATTCTGGATCAAGGCGCGGTTTGGGTCCATGTCGCGACGCAATTTGCGGCAAAGCCCACGGCGCCCCCTTTCTTATTGAAGTCGGCGCGGCGCTGGAGACGAGACGCGTCGGCTTCCAGTTAGCGCAGTTGCTCTACTGCGATATCCAAAACGAGGTTCGACCATGCGTTGTCGCATGTGAGGACGATCGCCCCGCGCTTCTGCCCGAGCGCAAGGCAGGCGCGGTCGCCGAAGGAAAGCCCTGCGCGCTTCGTTTTCGGACGAAGCAAGCCCGCAAGCTGCGCCTGCTCCTCGTCGAACGATACGATCGCGAGTTGAAGGGCTTCCATTGCAGCCGCGATGTGCTCGCCAGAAAGGCCGGCCTCGGCAAGCTTCGCAATCGCCTCTGACAGATTTACCGCGCTGATCACCGATTGAGGCAGCGCCTCGGCCACCCGATCGGCGCCATTTTCGCGGTGGAGGAGACAGAGCAGCGCGGACGCATCGAGAACGAAAGCGTCACTCACGATCGGCTTCCGCTCTGCGATCCGCGATCAGCTCGTCGGACAGGTTCACTTTGTCAGGGACAAATTCCCGCACAATCGCTTGGGCCTTCCTGATGGCGGACGAAAGCGAGCGAATTCGCAATTCCCCATCGGTCATTTCGACGACAACGGTGTCGCCGGCGCGGATTCCCATCTCGCGCCTGAACTGGGCAGGGATAGCCAGTTTGCCGCCGTCGATTATTTTTACTGATCGGCTTGTCATGACCAAAATCCATTTTATGACCTGAAATTGAAATGATACCCGATCGACGCCTCATGATAAAGAACGAACCGGCGCCTCATGGCGGAGGCGCAACGCGCGCAGTCTCGAAGCGTCAGCGGCGTCCAGATGCGGATACCGATCAAAGGACACGGGGTGGTCGCGTGACGAGCCCCGCCCCTCAACACTCGACAAAATTCACCGCCAGCCCGCCGAGCGAAGTCTCCTTGTATTTCGACTGCATGTCGGCACCGGTCTGGCGCATGGTGGCGATCACCTGATCGAGCGAAACCTTGTGGCTGCCGTCGCCGTGCAGGGCGAGCGAGGCCGCGGCGATGGCTTTGACGGCGCCGAAGGCGTTGCGTTCGATGCAGGGAATCTGCACGAGGCCGCCGACCGGATCGCAGGTCATGCCGAGGTGATGCTCCATGCCGATTTCCGCCGCGTTCTCGATCTGCGCGTTGGTTCCGCCGAGGGCCGCGCAGAGGCCGGCGGCGGCCATCGAACAGGCCACCCCGACTTCGCCCTGGCAGCCGACCTCGGCGCCGGAAATCGACGCGTTCATCTTGAACAGGGCGCCGATCGCCGCCGCGGTCAGGATGAAGACGTTCATGCCCTCGCGCGTCGCCTCCAGGCAATGGTCGCGGTAATAGCGCAGCACGGAGGGGATGACGCCGGCCGCGCCGTTGGTCGGCGCCGTGACGACGCGCCCGCCCGCCGCGTTCTCCTCGTTCACCGCCATCGCGTAGACGCTGACGAAATCCATGATCTCATGGGCGGCGCGGGCGTTTTGCGTGGCGTTGGCGCGCAGGCGGTCGTAGATCGCCTTGGCGCGGCGCCTGACCTTGAGGCCGCCCGGCAATTGCCCGTCGACGACCAGGCCGCGATCGACACAGGCGAGCATGGTCGCGATGACCAGATCGACATGCGCGGCGACTTCGGCGGGCGCGCGCAACGCCGCCTCGTTGGCGCGCATCAGATGCGCGATCGTCAGGCCGCTCTCGCGCCCGCGCGCCAACAGATCGGCCGAGGAGCGGAACGGATAGGGATAGGCGACCTGATCGCCGCCGGTCTCCTCCGCCTCGTCCTCGCGAATGATGAATCCGCCGCCGATTGAACACCACGCCTCGTCGAGCAGCGCCTCGCCCTGCGCGTCGCGCGCGCAAAAGCGCAGCGTGTTGGGATGGCGCCGGGGCGGGTTCAGAAAGTCGAACCGGATGTCGGCGGCCGGATCGAACGGAATTTCATGGGCGCTCGCCAGCGCCAGCCTCTTCTGAGCGCTCACGCGCTCGACGATCGCCGCGACCGCGTCGGGGTCGACACTGGCGGGCGCTTGCCCCGACAACCCGAGGATGACCGCCTTGTCGGTTGCGTGTCCCTTGCCCGTGAACGCGAGCGAGCCGTAGAGCGTCACCGTGACGCCGGCGACGCGCGCGATCACGCCGCGCTCGGCAAGATCGTGCGCAAAGACCGCCGCCGCCTTCATCGGCCCGACCGTATGCGAGGACGAGGGGCCGATGCCGATCTTGAACAATTCGAAGACGCTGATCATTCCCTGGGCCTCGGAGTGAGCGGCGTCAGCATAATTCCTGGTCACCGGCCGCCTGCGCGAGAATCGCCGCGACATAGGGGCCGAACGAGCGCGAAAACTCGATGTGGAAAACCTCCGGCGCGCGCCGCCACAGGACGATCTCCACCTTGGTCAGCAGGGTGCGCGCGACCATGCCGACCGGAAAGACCGACGAATCGAGATCGAGGGGGACGCCGGCGTTGAGCAGCCGCGCCGCGCCGCGCCCGCTCAATTCGATCGCGCCCTGGCGATGCGAGACGTCGACAAGCGCGTGCGCGGTCGGCGCCAGCGCCGCCTCCAGCCTCGCGCCGAGAGCGGGTTCCAAATCCTCGGCGATCAGCAGCCATTCGTCCGGCCCCATCCAGAGCGCCGAGCGCGGGCCCGCCGTCAGGCTGCGCAAAGGCTCCAGCGCCGCCGCCGCCCCGAATGCCGGACCGACGCATGCCGCCGCCTCGCGTCCGCCGCGCAGGATGAAA
>JBEKSH010000088.1:0-7754 GCA_049517235.1 Roseiarcus sp.
CTGAGCATCAGTAGGTAGCTGGCCGTCAACGCAATCAGAACCATCCCGATCGCCAGCAGCCGCATATTCCGGCCGCGCGGCTGAAACCGATCCATCCCCCACATCGCTGCCGACCGTCGATGACCCCGCCGTAGCTTACCGCGACGCGACCGTTCGGCAAGCCCGATACACGCCGACGCACGTCCTCTTGCTCATTCCGCCGCCGCCGGCTGGGCTTCAGGCGACGCCGCGAGCTTGCCCGACACCGCCGCGCCCGCGTCCGGCTTGAGCTTGGCGAAGACGAAGACCGACAGGCTCGAGATGATCGCGACCATCACGAAGGAGAGCGAAAGATCGCGCGCCTGCAGCTCGGGATCGCCGAAGCCGAGTTGGATCGTCTGTACGCAGATCGCGGCCACCGCGACCCCGATCGCCCCCGACATCTGCTGCGACACGCTGGCGAAGCTGGTGGCGCGGCTCATCCGCGGCGAGTCGATGTCGGCGTAGCTGATGGCGTTGAGGGCGGTGAATTCGAGCGAGCGGAAAAAGCCGCCGAGCAGCAGCGCCGCCAGAATCAGCCAGCCCGGCGTCGCCTGCGTGAACAAGCCGTATGAGGCGAGAAAGACGCTGCTGACGACCGCCGTGGCGATCAGCACGCGGCGAAAGCCGAAGCGCCGCAGGATGGCGGCCGCCGAGAACTTCATCAGCATGGCGCCGGCGGCCGCCGCGAAAGTCAGCGAACCCGACGCGAACGGCGTCAGTCCGAAGCCGATTTGCAACAGCAGCGGCAGCAGGAACGGAATGGCGCCGATGCCGATGCGGAAGATGAAGCCGCCGACGACGCCGGCGAAGAATGTCGGCGTCGACAGCAGGCTCAGGTCCAGACTGGCGTTCGGTTCGCGATGGGCGTGCCTGACATAGGCGGCCAGCGAAGCCAGGCCGATCACGATCATCGCCGCGTTGACCGGCGCCGCGACAAAGCCGCGGCCGATCAGGGTCAGCCCGAAGATGAACGTGGCGAGGCCGAATCCCGACAGCAGAAAACCGGTGAAATCGAACGGCGCGACCTTCTCTTCGCGCAAGTTCTCGATGAACGCCAGCGCCAGCCCGATGCCGAGAACGCCGATCGGCGCGTTGATCCAGAATATCCAGCGCCAATGAAAATACGTGGTGATGAATCCCCCGAGCGGCGGTCCCACCACGGGGCCGATCATCGCCGGAATCGTCAGATAGGCGAGCGCGTTGACGATTTCGCTCTTGGAGACGCTGCGGAGCAGGACAAGCCGCCCCACCGGCACCATCATCGCGCCGCCGAGGCCCTGGAAAACGCGGGCGGCGATCAACGCGCCCAGCGAATTGGAGGCGCCGCACAGCAGCGACCCCGCCGTAAAGACGGCGATCGCCGAGCAGAACACGCTGCGCGCGCCGAACCGGTCGGCCACCCATCCGCTCGCCGGAATGAACACCGCCAGCGTCAGCATGTAGGCGGTCAGCGCCAGCTTGAGAACGATCGGATTCTGGTGAAGATCGGCGGCGATCGCCGGCAGGGAGGTCGACAGCACCGTGCCGTCCATATTCTCCATGAACAGCGCGGTCGCGATAATCAACGGGGTCAGAAGGGCGGGGCGCATGGCGGCTCGAAGAAATATCGGGGCTTTCTTGTGGCGCCGCGCGGCCGGGCTCGCAACGCCCAACGGCGGGTTTAGCCGCCCGGCGGCGGTCCATGCGCTCACGATGCGTTGATCAATCGGCACGGAGCCCTGTTCGCGCGGCGGTGAGCGTGTTAACAGCGCACGCCAAGCGGCGAGGGCCCGGCCCCTGGCGCGGCAGCGGCTCCGATCCGCCGGAGCGCGAGCTTAAGGAACCCGCGATGGCCTCAACCGACAAACCCGCCTTTCCCGAGGGTCTCGCCTTCGACGACGTGCTGTTGCGGCCCGGACACAGCACGATCATGCCGAGCCAGGCCGACCTTGGCGCGAGGCTGACCCGTTCGATCCGCCTCAACGTGCCGATAATTTCCTCGGCGATGGACACCGTCACCGAGGCGCGCCTCGCGGTGGCGATGGCCCAGGCGGGGGGCATCGGCGTCATCCATCGCAACCTGTCGCCCGAAGACCAGGCCGAAGAAGTGCGCAAGGTGAAGCGATTCGAGAGCGGCATGGTGGTCGACCCGATCACGATTTTTCCCGACGCCACGCTCGCCGAAGCCCTCGCGTTGATGCGCCGCAGCGCGATATCCGGCATTCCGGTGGTCGAGCGCGGGGCCAATGGCAGGCCGGCCCGGTTGGCCGGGATTCTGACCAATCGCGACGTTCGCTTCGCCGACGATCCGAACCAGAAGATCAGCGAGCTGATGACCCGCGACGTCGTGACGGTGCGCGAAGGGGTGGGCAAGGACGAGGCGCGCCGGCTGCTGCACCAGCGCCGAATCGAAAAGCTGGTGGTGGTCGACGAGGACGGTCATTGCGTCGGTCTCATCACGGTCAAGGATATCGAGAAGGCGACGGCGCATCCGCACGCCGCCAAGGACGCGGACGGGCGCCTGCGCGTCGCCGCGGCGACGACGGTCGGCGACAAGGGATTCGAGCGCGCCGAGCTTCTGATGGCGGCCGGCGTCGATTGCCTCGTCGTCGACACGGCGCACGGCCATTCCGAACAGGTGCTGGAGCAGGTCCGGCGCATCAAGCGCGCGACCAACAAGGTTTCGATCATCGCCGGCAATGTCGCGACGCGCGAGGGCGCGCAGGCGCTGGTCGACGCGGGCGCCGACGCGATCAAGGTCGGCATCGGGCCGGGGTCGATCTGCACGACCCGAATCGTGGCGGGCGTCGGCGTGCCGCAGCTGACCGCGATCATGGAGGCGGCGGAAGCGGCCCGCGCCGCCGACGTCCCGGTCATCGGCGACGGCGGCATCAAATATTCGGGCGATCTGGCCAAGGCGATCGCCGCCGGCGCCGATTGCGTGATGATCGGATCGCTGCTGGCGGGAACCGACGAGAGCCCGGGCGAAGTGTTCCTCTATCAGGGCCGCTCCTATAAGACCTACCGCGGGATGGGCTCGCTCGGCGCCATGGCGCAAGGCTCGGCGGACCGCTATTTCCAGCAGGATATCAAGGAAGAGATGAAACTCGTGCCCGAGGGGGTCGAGGGTCAGGTTCCCTATCGCGGCCCGGTCGGGGCGATCGTCCACCAGTTGGCCGGCGGGCTGCGCGCGGCGATGGGCTATGTCGGCGCGCGCGACATCGCTGAATTCCAGGCCAAGGCGCAGTTCATGCGCATTTCGTCGGCGGCGTTGCGGGAAAGCCACGTCCATGACGTGACGATCACGCGGGAAACCCCGAACTACCCTTCCAGTTCATGACGACAAAGGCCAGCCTCGCCGATTGTTTCTCGATCGGCGCGCTGTTAGTGTCGCCCCGCCTTGAGAAATTCGGAGGCTCGATTCTCACCGCCGCGGGCGGCTCGGGAGTGACGGAAAGTGGACTGTGTCCAAACTGGAGGGACCGGATGAAAACTTTTGCTGTTCTTGCCGCTATGCTCGGCGCGGGTTTGCTCGCGACGACTGCCCAGGCTGCGATGATGTCGGCGCCTGTCTCCAAGGCGACGCCGGGCATTGAGCTGGCTGGCGTCGTATGTGGTCCCGGCATGCATCTGCGCGGAGTGGTTTGCGTTCGCAATGCGGGGAAGGTATGCCCTGTCGGCTGGCACCTTGGCCCGGCTGGCGTCTGCCGCCGTTGATCTGAAATCTTGCGCCATGCGATCGCCGGCGACCGGCGATCGCTTCTTGCTCTCTGGCGATTGGGGCCTTCAAAGACCAACGCCTCGGCAATGCTACCTAGTTTCAGGCGCCGCACCGAGAGAAGAGCTAATTAAGGCGTCAATTTCGCGCGCTCTCGACAAGACTGGCCTAATTTCATAGCCAGAAGCGATCGACGCGCCGTGCGCTGCGTCGTTGCGGATTCCATACCAGCCTTTTATTTCATCTTGCAATTCGGCCTTGTCACGCAACGCGAGTTCGAGCCGCTTCTCAAATTTCGCCTCGCGCAAGGCCTGCTTTTGGTGCGGTTGGGGCACTTTCTGGAGTGCGAGCTGGTTAACGCGATTTTCAAGTTGACCAAAGATCAAAATGAAAAATGCAGCATCGACGATCGTTTGATCTCTTGCAAGAACGTCAAATCGTGTGTCGTCATTGAAATCTGCCGCATCCTCCATTCCGCGAACGATCGAGCGTTGCACGCGCTGATATGCCTCGCCAAGATCGTCAAGGCCGATCGCCGCCATTATGCGCTCGTCCCGATGACCTCGCGGACAAGTTCACCTGTGAGAAGTTGTTGGTCGAGCCGATCAGCTGCGGACGCCAAATACCAGTCCGCGTTTTCTGGGCCGGATAAAGGCTGAGATTTGTCGATCAGAAAGTACTGTTCTTGCCTTAGTGCTCCACGAAGTACTCTGAGGTCCAGGCGCCCGTTCGCTCCAATTACCCACAGACCGCGTGGGATGATTATCGCGCGAAGAGAACCCGCGGGCTTCTCGATGCGCAATATATCAAGCGCCGGAACTGCCGCACCCGATAGACCTGCACGCTGTACTAACTCCTCCTCGCTCTGATGTTTGCCAGTCCGATCGTATGTGAAATCGTCGCCGAGTTCATCTTCTATGAAGTCGAATAGCCGATGGACACGGACTTTCCAATCGTTGAGGCGCCTAAGAACGTGTCTGGCATCGACGGTGCGATCGGAACGCACCTCGTCGATCGTGGCGCGAACGATTTCGCCATCGTTGGTTGGCTGTTTCAGCTTGGAAGTCATGACTTGCATTTTAGGGTCTGCGCTTCAGAGCGCAAGGGTATAATTGGCAGCGATTTAGGCCTGTCCTATGGAATGAAGGAGGGTCAGGCCGCGAATCCGGAAGCCCCGAAGCAGTATGAGCGGAGCAGATACTACGCGATCGATCGTAGAACTCCTGGGCCAAACCGCTGTCACATCCCCAGGCCATCGAGCCGGACGATCCGGCAGGGGTCGCCGCGTCTGGCGGCCGGCGCGCGCGGCGCGCGCACGATCAGGCACTGGGCTTGCGCGAGAAATTTGACCAGCGACGAGTCCTGGCTTGGCAGGGGTGACGCAACTAGCGCTTCGCCGGCCTCGCGTGTCAGCGTCGCGCGCAAATAATCTTGCCGAACGTCGTTGGCGGCGACGTCCGCGCCGAGCACGGCCGGTTCGCTGAGGTCGGCTCCGGCGGCCGGATCGCCGACCAGCGCGCGTAGCAGAGGCGCCAGAAAAAGCACCGCGCAGACGGTGGCCGAAACCGGATTTCCCGGCAGGCCGAGCACGCGCATCGCGCCGAGCCGCCCCTGCATCAGCGGCTTGCCCGGCCGCATCGCGATGCGCCAGAAGCCGAGCGCAAGCCCGGAATCGACCAGCGCCCGCTGCACCAGATCGTAGTCACCGACCGAGGCGCCGCCCAGCGTCACGAGAACGTCGGCCGCGATCTCCTGCGCGCGGCGGAAGCTGCGCGCCAGGGCGCCCATTTCGTCGGCGGCGATGCCAAGATCGATCGGAACGCCGCCGCAGGCCGCCACGATCGCGGCGACCGCGTAATTGTTGGAGGCGACGATCTGCGCCGGCCCGATCGCGCCGCCTGGACGGACCAGCTCGTCCCCGGTCGCCAGCACGGCGACCCGGGGTTGGCGGCGCACCGTGACGGTGGGATGATTGGCGGCCGCCGCCAGCGCGAGATCGCGCGGCGTCAGCCGGCGCCCCGCCGCCAGCAACAGCTCCCCCTCGATGAAATCGATGCCGGCGTCGCGCACGTTGTGGCCCGGCGTCTCGCTGTGATCAACGACGAGAAAATCGCCGTCCCGCGTCGCATTCTCCTGGACCAGCACGGCGTCGGCGCCCTCCGGCATCGGCGCGCCGGTGAAAATGCGCACGGCCTGGCTCGCCGCAACCGCGCCGTCGAAGGCGCGCCCCGCCGCCGATTCGCCGATCACCTTCAGTCGCGCCGGGGTCGACGCCGTGTCGGCGGCGCGCAAGGCATAGCCGTCCATCGCGGAATTGGCGAAGGGCGGCTGCGTGCGCAGCGCGTGGAGATCGCGCGCCAGCGTGCGCCCGAGCGCCGCCTCGACCGCCAGCATCTCCGCCTCGATCGGCGGGGACGCGGAGGCGAGCACGCGGGCGAGCGCCTCGGCGACGGAGATCATTGCGCCGGCGCTCATGAGGCGCTTTCGGGCGCGCGCCAGTCGCCGGATTTGCCGCCGCTCTTTTCCAGCAGGCGGACGCCCTCGATGCGCATGCCGCGATCGGCGGCCTTGGCCATGTCGTAGATGGTCAGGCAAGCGATCGCGACGGCGGTCAGCGCCTCCATTTCGACGCCGGTCTGTCCGCGCGCCTTCGCCTCGGCGCGCAGGCGCAGGCCCGGCAGCGCTTCGTCGGGCGCGATGTCAATCGAAATCCTGGTCAGCAACAGCGGATGGCACAACGGGATCAGTTCATGCGTTCGTTTGGCGGCCATGATGCCCGCGATGCGCGCGGCGCCGAGCACATCGCCTTTCTTCGCGTCGCCCGACAGGATCAGTTTGAGCGTTTGCGCCGCCATGACCACCAGGCCCTCGGCCACGGCCACGCGCGCAGTGTCGTCCTTGCCGGCGACATCGACCATTCGGGCCTCGCCCGAGGCGGCGATATGGGTGAGCGTGCTCAGCGGCTATCCCATCAATTGGCGTGCGGCGGAAAGAATGTCCCGGGCGACGGGTAATGCCCCGGTTTGCATTTCTTCGCAACATGCGGCGGCGTCGGGGGCGGTTCGGCCGGCGTCGGCGCGCCCGTCAGCGACTGGCCTTCGCGGGCTCCGATTCGACGCCCGTCAGCAGCGCGCGCGTCGCCGCCGCGACGTTATCCCTGCGCATCAACGCCTCGCCGACGAGGAAAGTTTCGATGCCCAGGCCCGCCAGGCGCACGCAATCGGCATGGCGCGAAATGCCGCTCTCGCCGACGACGACCCGGTCTTTCGGAATGAGGCGCGACAGCCTCTCGCATACTTCCAGCGTCGTGTGAAACGTGCGCAGATCGCGGTTGTTGATGCCGATCAGCCGGGCCTCCAGCGCCAGCGCGCGCTCGAGTTCGGCCTCGTCGTGTATTTCGACGAGAACGTCGAGACCGAGGTCGTGGGCGGTCTTGTTGAGGATCCGCGCGGTTTCGTCGTCGACGGCGGCCAGAATGATGAGGATGCAATCGGCGCCCCAGGCGCGCGCCTCGAACACCTGATAGGGGTCGAACAGGAAGTCCTTGCGCAGCACCGGCAGGCGCGTCGCCGCTCTCGCGATGCCGACATGTTCGGGCTTGCCCTGAAAAGACGGCGCGTCGGTGAGGACCGACAGGCAGGCGGCGCCGCCCGACTGATAGGCCTTGGCGAGGGCGCGCGGATCGAAATGTTCGCGAATGAGACCCTTCGAGGGACTGGCCTTCTTGATTTCGGCGATCAGCGCGAAACGGCCGGCGACCCGCTCGCGTTCGATCGCCTTGATGAAGCCGCGCGGCGGCGTCTGGTCGTGGACCTCGCGCTCGAGGGCGCCGCGCGGCACGCGCACCTTCGCGTCGGCGATCTCGCGCCGCTTGTATGTCTCGATTTTGCGCAGAATGTCGGACATGCCCCTTCCCGCTAAAGGTCAATCATTTGAGACTTTGACGAGCCGCGCGAGCGTCCGGCGCGCCTCGCCCGATTCCAGCGCCGCGGCCGCGAAGTCAAGACCCTCGGGCAATTCGCGCGCCTTGCCCGCG